>JALRKI010000118.1 GCA_023254815.1 Flavobacteriaceae bacterium | reverse complement strand
TGGATTCGATGACATTGAGTTCCAAAAAATAATTGACCAAGTAGCTGCCAATGGCGACTTCAGCACCGACATAGAAGAAAATCCCCATCACCCCAAGCCGCAGTCCTTTGTTTTTTAAAGCCTCTAAATAGGTTCCAGTATGATTGTTTTGGATGAGCTTAGGAAGGTGAACCACTAGAAAGACAAGGGCAATGGCTCCAATAAAAGCGGCAAGTCCGAGAAACGGCATTTGTACTGCAGCGGCTTCTGAGGCGTAATATGATGTTTTTTCAGCTTCTGAAAGAGCTTCTATAGATCCTCTGTTGAGTACTTTATCGCTTAAAAGGAAAAGTGCACCAACCGCAGGAGCGATAGCAGTCCCCAAAGAGTTGAATGCTTGAGAGAGGTTGAGACGGCTTGAGGCACTTGACTCACTTCCTAGCACTGCAACATATGGATTGGCGGCGACCTGCAAAATGGTCATTCCTCCTGCCAATACAAAATAGGCCAACATAAAAATTCCAAAAACGCGAAATGATGCTGCTGGATAAAAAAGTAAACAGCCCGTTGCCATCGTGGCTAAACCTAGGATAATTCCGCGTTTATATCCGATTTTGGTCAGCAAATAACTTGCGGGAACAGATAGCACAAAGTATGCGCCAAAAAAGGCGAATTGAACCAAGCCAGCTTGAAAGTAGGATAGGGTAAATAGCTCGCGTAACCTTGGGATTAAAGAGTCTACTAACACTGTAATGAATCCCCAAAGGAAAAATAAAATAGTCACCAAAAGAAAGGCGGACCGATAAGAATTTTTTGTTGTCATGGTTTAGTTTAAAATTATTTCATCAGTAAAAATCCAACTTCGACCGTCATAAGGATATCCCAAATGCCATTCAGGCAAAGCGCCAAGGTTGGTCGCTACTACCTTGACAGCTTTGACGGGCTGTTTTGACCAAGTCATGTGTATAGTTTTTATTGTGCTGGCGTCAGAGGGGATAGTATTTTCAATTGTTTTTTTGCCAATAGATTTAAAATGAATTCCGTCAGAAGAAATGAATACTTCAACGGTCGAAGGAAGGAAAATCCAAGATCTTTGGTCCATTATGAATGACATGTCCAACTGAGACAATGGCTTGATTTGGTTCAACAGAACTGTTGCTTCCAGATCTTGATCATGATATCCTTGCCATGCTCCAGAACGAAAATCAGTTCCTCCACGCCGACCATCGATCAAGGCATCGTCACCTCCTGCGTTGTATTGATTGGCATAGGAACTGCCGAGCTTCATGCTCAGATTAGCGTCAATCTTTATCAGTTCTGAGGTGATTGTGGCGCTCTTTTGACCATTTTTTGAGGCGAAAACTTTCAAGACCGATGAGTTATCGATTGCAATTGGTGTCTTATATATTTTAAATTCAGAATTGTTGAGACTAAAATACACTTGGACATCTTTATCGATATGACCTAAAGACAAGGAGGTTTGGTGTTTAAATGTAGGATCGCCCTCTATTATAAACGGTGCTGCAACAAATTCTGGATCAACGATTTCAGTACGAGGAGATTTTGCTTTCCAATGTGTGGGGCGGTCAGTCAAAAAGTATTCGAGCAGCCCTCCGCTCATGATTTTATGGTGATCTATTTCGGTTGATTCTAAAGGCGTATTGTTGTAAAGAACCTTTTCTAAGTAAATTGATTTTGGAGATTCTTTATGAGTTTTGATTTTAAAATGTTTACCATTTTCAAGAGTGATGTCGGCAGCTGAAACCATAGGAGTTCCAATGACATAGGTGTTTGAGCCAGGTGTCACAGGATAGAATCCCAAGCTGCTAAAAATGTACCAAGCGCTCATTTGACCACAATCCTCATTGCCCGAAATGCCATCTGGAGAGTTGGTGTAAAGATTTGTCATGATTTCGGCCACTCTTGCTTGAGTTTTTTCGGGTTTGTTTACAAAATTGTAGAGATAGGCCATATGATGACTGGGTTCATTACCATGGGCATACTGGCCAATAAGTCCCGTAATATCAGCTTGGTCACGGCCTGTGGTGGAATTGCTGGCTCCAAACATGTCGTCAAGAGCTTTTTCAAATTGACCAGACCCTCCCATTAATTCCATAAGCCCTGTGATGTCTTGAGGTACTGCAAAACGGTATTGCCACGCATTGGCCTCGGTATAGTTGAAATTGACCTCAAAAGGATCAAAAGGTGTAAACCATTGATTGTTCAATCGGCCTCTCATGAATCCAGTAGAGGGGTCAAAGACATTTTTATAAGACTGAGCTCTTTTTAAAAATGTATCGGCGATTTCCTTTTCCCCCAGATCCGATGCCATTTTATATATCGTCCAATCGTCGTAGGCGTATTCCAGCGTTTTGGACACCGATTCGCTTTCGTTTTCCATAGGAATAAATCCACTAGACTTGTAGGATTCTAAACCTAACTTATCTCGGGTAGCACTGTGAACCATGGCTTTCAAGGCTTTATTTTGGTCAAACCCTCTTATGCCCTTCAAATAGGCATCTGCTATGACAGGTACGGCGTGATAGCCAATCATACAGCCAGTGTAATTACCAGACAAATCCCAAATAGGCATGATCCCTCCTTCGTCGTATTTGGCCAAAAAAGTATTGATAAAGTCTTCTGTTCGTTTTGTTTCAAGTATGGTGTAAAGAGGGTGAGTAGCCCGATAAGTATCCCACAAAGAGAAAACAGTGTAGTATGCAAATTCATCTGTTTGATGAACTTCTAAATCCATTCCTCGATATTTCCCATCGACATCTTGGTATAGGTTTGGTGCAATCATGGCGTGATACATGGCCGTATAAAAATTCACCTTAGTGTCTCGATTCTCGGCCTCAATGGCAATTTTTTGGAGCTGCTTGTTCCATTTTTGATTGGCCATAGTTTTGACCATTTCAAACGAATTTTGACCAATTTCAGTCACTCTATTTGCCTTAGCGCCTTTTTCGTCAACGGCCGAAATGCCAATCCTTACCTCAATTTGATCCGATTGATTTTCGTCAAAGATAAAAGCTGCCTTAACCTTTGATCCTTCGATTTGATCGTCCAAAAAAATAACCTCTGAATAGGCTCTTGAAAATTCAAAATCAAAAAATAACATTTGATTTTCAGCCCAAGCCTGAGAGTGCCTGTAGCCCGAGACGTGCTTGTTGTCCCAAATATTAATTTTGGAGTCTAAGACCTTGTCTCGGTGTGCCAAATCTAAGACTATCACTTGAGGACTGTCTTTTTCAAATCGGTATGAATGAATCCCACTGCGCTCGCTAACAGTGAGCTCAACATCGATATTGACGCTGTCCAAATGGACGGCGTAATAGCCTGGCGAAGCAATCTCGTTTTCGTGTGCAAATGGGGCTCGATATCCCGCTTTGCCGTCAGCCCCGTTATTGAAAATTACAGATGTAGTGGGCATCAATAGGACATCTCCGTAGTCACTTGCCCCAGTGCCACTCAAATGAGTATGAGAAAAACCGTAAATATAGTTGTCGCTATAGTGGTAACCGGAACAGCCATCCCAACCGTCTAATCGGGTGTCGGGGCTCAGTTGCATCATGCCAAATGGCATGGTAGCTCCGGGAAAAGTATGTCCGTGCCCTCCAGTACCAATGAAGGGATTCACCAAAGAAGTGAAGTCCGAGTCTGGTTGAGTTCTGTGACAAGAGACAGCAATTATACAAACCAAAGATGATAATAAAATGGGTCTTTGGAATAAGAGGTTATTTTTCAAAATATTAAAGCCACATTTAAAACGAAGCCACAAGATAGAAAATCTTAATCTAATGTTAGGACTATACTTTTCAACATTGTTTTACTTTTGTGACCTGACCATGAGGACCATATGAATTTATTGCTGTTTCTTTTTGTGTTGAGCGTTATAGGCATTGAACTCTATGCCTATCAGGCATTAAAAACAGCCACCAATAAAGGATGGTTCAGATGGTTTTATTGGGGAATAACTTCTCTCGGCTATTTAATTTTTTTGATACAATTGGTGATGTTTATAGCCGGAGCCAAGTACAGAGGCCTTATAGGGTTGTCTTTTGCTTCTTTCATCACTGTCTTAATAGCCAAATGGTTGATCATTTTTCTCTTATTTTCAGAGGATGTTGTGAGACTGCTTGTTTTTGTTGGGCGCATATTGGGCCTGTCGGCTAAGCCTCAACCATACATGCCTTCAAGAAAAAAATTCATCAGTCAGATTGCCCTTGGCCTTACAGCATTACCTTTTGCCAGTGTAATTTACGGGGTGTTCAAAGGACGTTACGATTTTAGAGTGATTCATCATACTTTGACCTTCGACGATTTGCCCAAGTCCTTCGATGGATATCAAATCACTCACATCAGCGATTTACACATGGGCACCTTTGACAACAAGGAAAAAGTGAACTATGCCATTGATTTGATCATGCGTCAGCAATCGGAGGTGATTTTGTTTACGGGTGATTTAGTCAACAACGAGTCCACCGAGGTATTACCTTGGCTAACAACTCTTTCAAAATTATCGGCACCTGATGGTGTGTTTTCTGTACTCGGCAATCATGACTATAGCGAATATAAGCGATGGGAGCGTCCCGAAGACAAAGAAGCCGATTTTGAGCATCTGTTGCAACTGCAAAAGAAAATGGGATTTCAGGTATTGCGCAATGAGTCCGTGACTATTGAGCGAGGAAATGAAGAAATTGCCCTTGTAGGTGTGGAGAATTGGGGTGATCGATTTGTAAAAAAAGGAGATTTGGATTTGGCCCAAAAGGAGGTTAAAACAGATGCTTTTAAGATATTGATGAGTCACGATCCCTCGCATTGGGAGCAAATTGTCAAAAATCATCCAACCAAATACCATCTTACGTTGAGCGGACACACTCATGGCATGCAATTTGGCATCGAAATCCCTGGCTGGATCAAATGGAGTCCGATTCAGGCGAGATACAAGTACTGGGCTGGTATTTACACTGATAACGGTAAGGTTATTAATGTCAATCGGGGGTTGGGTTGTTTGGGTTTTCCAGGAAGAATTGGGATTTGGCCAGAAATTACTGTTATTACACTGAAAAAAAGCGCCATAGTGTTGTAGTCGAGAGGAAATACTATCTTTGCACCTTAGAACTTAAATTAAAACTTTAAGTGATGCCAAAATTTGGAGATCTTTTAGATATTGACGTACCAGTATTGTTTGATTTTTAGTGGGGGCGGCGGTTGGTCTAGTTGCAGCCTG
>JALRKI010000091.1 GCA_023254815.1 Flavobacteriaceae bacterium | reverse complement strand
CAGAAGTTATGCCCAAAAAGGAGAAAACATAGTGAGATCGAGCTGTGTTGGTTGCGGTGTTTGTAGTGCTGTTTGTCCACGAGGGGTTTTAAAATTAGAAAATGATCATCAAAAAGGTCGCATCAATCCTACCCAAGTCTTATTGGGAAATGACGTAGATTTGATGGATCTGATGAATCAACGATAAGTCTCTTTGAAAAAAATCAAGCCCATTGTTTGTGTGATTATTCCGGCGTATAATGAAGCCGACGCAATTACTCAGGTCATTAGTGACATCCCCGCACTAGTAGACGAAATTATTGTGGTGAATAATGGGTCGACAGACAATACCGTCGAAGCAGCAATGAGGGCGGGAGCAACAGTG
This sequence comes from Flavobacteriaceae bacterium, assembly GCA_023254815.1. Lineage (GTDB taxonomy): Bacteria > Bacteroidota > Bacteroidia > Flavobacteriales > Flavobacteriaceae > JALRKI01. The sequence continues at coordinate 8,135 of JALRKI010000091.1, read as the reverse complement.
TTAACCGAAAGCCGACAAGGATATGGCTATGCATGCCTAACGGGTATAGAATATCTCAATCAGCGAGCTATTCCTCCAAACATTGTTGTGTTTTTGGATGGAGACTTTAGTGATTATCCTCAAGAATTGGAACATTTAATTGATCCGATAATTAACAACAACATGGATTTGGTCATTGGAAGCCGAGTAAAGCATTTGAGAGAAAGCGGTTCTTTAACCCCACAACAGATATTTGGAAATTGGTTGGCTTGTTCGCTAATGAAATTATTTTATGGAGGAAATTATACCGATCTAGGTCCTTTTAGAGCGATCAAATTAAATGAATTGAATGGTCTAAAAATGACTGATAAAACCTACGGATGGACGGTGGAAATGCAATTGAAAGCACTAAGAAATAAACTTAACTACACCGAAGTACCCGTAAAATATAGAAAAAGAATAGGTGTATCAAAAGTTTCGGGTACGTTAAAAGGTGCTATATTTGCAGGTATTAAAATCATGGGTTGGATCCTTAAGTATGGTATGCGCTAATGTTACTTGAAACGATTATAATTATTGTTTATTCGTCAGCACTGCTGATGATATTCGCTTATGCGCTATCGCAACTCAATTTGCTTTTCAATTACTTGTCAAGTAAAAAGACTGCAGTCTCCCGCGAATTGTTGGACACTTCCAATCCAGAAAACGTTCCTTTTGTGACGATTCAACTTCCTGTTTTCAACGAGAAGTACGTTATGGAAGGTCTTCTAAGTAACATCGCTTTGATGGACTATCCAAAGGACAGATTTGAAATACAAGTTTTGGATGACTCTACCGATGAGTCGGTAGCGACAACAGCCAAGCATATTGAAGAGCTTCAAAAAACAGGATTGGACATCCAGCATGTATTGAGGGTTGATCGTACTGGATTTAAGGCTGGGGCACTTAAAGAAGGCCTGAAATCGGCAAAGGGAGAATTTGTTGCGATTTTTGATGCCGATTTTTTACCGAAAAGTGATTGGCTTCGATGCACTATTCCTCATTTTGTGAATCCTAATATTGGAGTAGTTCAAACCAGATGGTCGCATCTGAATAGAGATTTCTCCATTCTGACACAGGTTCAAGCTTTTGCCCTAGACGCTCATTTTACTCTTGAGCAAGTAGGACGTAATATTAAGGGTCACTTCATCAATTTTAATGGAACCGCTGGTATTTGGAGAAAATCATGCATCCTTGATGCAGGAAATTGGGAGGGAGACACACTTACAGAAGATCTGGATTTGAGCTACAGAGCACAGTTGAAAGACTGGAAATTTACTTACTTGGAACATGTTCAAACACCAGCAGAGTTGCCAGTTGCAATCAGTGCGGCGCGTTCTCAGCAGTTTCGTTGGAATAAAGGCGGGGCAGAGAACTTCCGTAAAATGGTTCGACAAGTACTGGCCAGTGAAAGTATTTCTAACAAAACAAAATTTCACGGGGTGTTGCATCTGCTCAACAGCACCATGTTTTTGAACGTACTTATTGTTGCAATACTCAGCATTCCAATGCTATATATCAAGAATGAATATGCGCATCTCAAAACCTATTTTATTGTAATGAGTTTCTTCGTTACAAGTACGCTCATATTTTTTACTTGTTATTGGGTCATGTACAAAAACACTTATGGTGGAGGAGTAAACAACTTCGCAAGGTTCACGATCATGTTTTTTGCCTTTTTCTCCATTGCCATGGGCTTCTCATTTCACAATTCTATTGCTGTTATTGAAGGTCACTTAGGCAAACGCAGTGATTTCGTCAGAACTCCTAAGTTCAATCTGAATCAAATTAAAGAAAGTTGGAAATCTAATATTTATCTAAAAAAAGACATTTCTCCAAACGTCATTGTTGAGGGTCTGTTGATGATTTATTTTGGTTTTGGGCTTTACAGTGCTTTTATTGTTGGCGATCAAGGTGGCGATTTTGGACTTTTCCCTTTTCATTTGATGTTGTTCTTAGGATTTGGATTTGTATTCTTCAAATCAATTACATCTAAATTGTAAATCGCGCCCTTATGGCGACGAATTATATTTTTAGAAACAAGTACACACACTTTACGGCCATACTGCTGTCTGCATCCATCTATGTCTTCCTTGCCTATTTTATAGATCGAAGTCAAACAGTTCTGCTTTTATGCAGCTATGGATTTCTTTTTCTACTGGGACTTTTTACCTATCAATATTCAAATTTTTCGCTCAATCAATTGCTTGTTATTGGGGTGCTTTTTAGGCTGCTTTTTCTGTGGTCAACACCTTTCTTATCACAAGATTTTTTCAGATTTATATGGGATGGCAATCTTGTTCTTCAGGGCATTAATCCATACAGTTATAAGCCTGACGCTCTGATTCAAGACCCCCATTTTTTTATGCCCGAAATGTCGGTATTACACGAAGGTATGGGTGGGTTAAGTGCCAGACACTACTCTAACTACCCCCCTCTCAATCAAGCTATTTTTGCCCTCTCCGTATGGATTGGTCAGGGTCATGTATTGCTCAGTGCCATGGCCATGAGGCTTGTCATTTTGCTTTCAGAAATTGGCATTGCTTTAATTGGCTGTTCCCTTTTGACAACTCTAGGATTAAAAAAAGAAAAAATACTTCTCTGGACATTAAACCCATTAGTGATTATTGAGTTGACAGGTAATCTTCATTTTGACGGGGTTATGGCTTTTGGAGTAATACTTGCGGTTTACTTTCTCAGCAAAAATCAATGGATATGGTCAGCAGTTGCCCTTGCAGCATCTGTTCAAACCAAACTGATTCCGTTAATGCTATTGCCTCTATTTTGGTCATTCTTGGGTTGGAAAAATGGCCTCAAATATGTTTCAATGGTAACGGTAATTGTATTGATTGGCTTTTTGCCCTTTTACAATCAAATAATGGTGGAAAACCTCACTGACAGTATTGGATTGTGGTTCAAAAATTTTGAATTCAATGCGAGCATATTCAACTTGGCGCAAGAAGCCGGACGTTGGATTAGTGGAAAGAATCTCATCGTTCAAATCAGCAGTCTGTTTTCAGCAATTGTTCTCCTTGTAGTAACGTATCTGGCTGTATTCAGAAAAACAAAGAGTCTAGGCAACTTAATCGCTGCAGCACTTGGGGTGTGCTCACTTTACTTATGGACTACCACCACGGTTCACCCTTGGTATCTGGCCTTGCCATTGCTGCTAAGTCTCTTCACTGAATTCAAATATATGATTCTTTGGAGTCTGATGATTGTATTGAGTTACACCGCCTACTCACAGCCTATTGTTCGAGAAATACCGTGGATATTAGTCTTGGAGTACATTCCTGTTTTTGGAATATTGGGATGGGAACTGAAAAGACTCAGAACTACATCATCATGATATTGTTAATCTCTAACTGAGTCAAATTTCTCCAACGACTTCTGGGAAGATCCTTTTTGGTCAATTCTCCAATCATCACACAGTCCACTTTAATTAAATCATATTTGAAGTGATCAAACAACTTACGCAACACGCCATTCCCAGTGTTTTTAATTTTCACACCTATCTCATTTTTTGGGGCTCCTTTGATATAAGAAATATCACTCACCTGAATGATGTCACCTTCAATTTTGACGCCCTCTTTGATCGCTTTCAAATGTTCGAAAGTTAGGTTTTTATCCAAACGAACTTGAAATAATCGATCGACCCCTCGTTTGGAATTAGTAAACTTTTGCATGACCACATCGTCATTCGTAAAAAGCAATAGACCTGTTGAATTGCGTCCTAAACGACCAACTGGACGGAGACCAGTGCCTGCGTTGGCCAACAAATCCATCACTGTTTTTCCCTTGGCATCACTTGTCGTTGTGGCAAATCCTTTGGGTTTGTTTAAAAGGATGTACATTCTTTTTTCTGGTTGCACTCTCGCACCATCGAAACGCACCTCATCTTCTGGTTTTACTTTGTAACCCATTTCTACGATTACCTTGCCATTAACAGTAATGCTTCCAATTGAAATATGCATGTCTGCCTCACGACGAGAACACATTCCAGAGTTTGCAATGTATTTGTTCAATCTTATTGTGCCGTCGTTTGCGGAATTAGATTGCTTTTTAACTGCTTTCTTCTTAGTACGTTGTATTGGTTTTCTGGCGTCAGGCATGATGCTAATTTGGCGACAAAGGTAAGCATTCCGCCGATGTAAAATCAAATTGAATCTTTTCTATCTTATGACAGCATCAAACAAGGCCAGGCTGCACACCCCTATAATAATCCACATTTTGAAAGCATTGTCAATTAACCAAAAATGTCTGCTAGTTGTTGCTCTGATCATTAAGACACCTAGAGTCAAAGCTATTATAATGCTCAGGATGAAGAAATAAATCATATTGCCAATAGAAAAATGAACTACAATAAAAATCCCAACCGCAGTAGCAAGTAAAAGCAAGGAGTAAAAGAAGATCTTACTAGGCTGAATACCATAACGCACTGGAATAGTCTGCACATTTGCGGCTATATCACCTTGAATACTTTTTAAATCCTTTGCAATTTTTTTTGCTAAAAGTACAAGCAATAAAAAAAATGCTTGAACGAATATCACAGCATCAAAAGTTCGGTTGTAAATAGTTATCGCCAAAAATGGGGTTACGACCAATAGCGCCGATACAATGTTACTCAAAATGGTAAATCTTCTCAAAAAGGAAGAATATAGGCACATGACAAAAATATAGACTCCAAAAAATAGGAATGCACGATAGGACACTAAAGATGCAAGTCCTAAGGCCAAAGCAGAAGTAATAGTCACGACCAACAATTTGGTCCGATCACTCACCATGCTGTCAATCAGGGCCTTTTCAGGACGATTGATAAAGTCCTTTTTGCGGTCGTAAAAATTGTTGAAAATATAACCAGCCGCGATAGATGTTGCCGAAGACAACACAATGAATAATAATTGATAATCAAAGAATACTGCCCTCAAGCTTTTTGACCCGTTGAGCATGTAAATTGCTGCCAAATATTGGGCTACAGCCAACAACAAAATGTTATAACCTCTTACTACAGAAAAAAGACTGAAAAATTTTAGCAGCACATGAGGACGGTTCTGTGACATGCCAAAGAAGTTTAGAATTGGTACACGACCTCTATCCTATAGTCTTTAAGTCGAAGCTTAGCGCGATCAATGTCCTCAGTAAACCCTAAAAAATATCCTCCACCGCCCGAGCCGCAAAGTTTAAGATAATAGTCATTGGTTTGGATGCCCTGTTTCCACAACTGTTGGAACTGAGCAGGAATCATGGGCTTAAAATGTCCTAAAACGACCTTTGACAGTGACTTGGTATTTTTGAACAGACCTTTGATATTTCCTGACAAAAAATCATCGACGCAAGCATCTGTCAATTTGATGAATTTGTTTTGGAGCATGTTTTGAAAAGCCGTCTCCTTCATGTTGTCCAAGAAAATTTTGACCATAGGTGCAGTTTCGCCTGCAATGCCGCTGTCCAATAAAAAAACGGCTCGTTTTCCAATACCCTGATTAGGAATTCCGGTAGGGGTAATATGAGTCTTTGAATGAATCAAAATGGGCAAACTCAAATAGCTGTTTAGAGGATCCAGCCCAGATGAATTGCCATGAAAATGGGACTCCATTGCCGCAAAAACCTCTTTGAGAGCCAGAAGCTTTTCCCTTGTTAAATGCTCTAGAACGGTAATTTTTTCCTTTGCGTATCTATCATAAATGGCCGCTACCAAAGCGCCACTGCTTCCTACGCCATAGCCCTGAGGAATTGAAGAATCAAAATGGAGACCGTTTTTCAAATCCAACTCTAATTTTTCGAAATCGAATTGCACTAAACTGGGATCCAAAGTTCTTAGGTAATTAGAGAATTTTAAAATCTCTTTATTCGACACTTCGGCTTCGGCTGAGGAATTTGGGAAGTTCTTTAAACCTCCTTTAAAATGATTATAAGGAATGGATAGACCCTTGGAATCTTTAATGATACCATATTCTCCAAAGAGTAAAATTTTGGCGTAAAATAATGGCCCTCTCATTAATTGGGATAATCATTTAATCGAATTGAGCCCTCGCCCACTTCATCACAAATATAGCGACCGTTTTCACAATATACTACCAATTCTTCCTCAATAAATGCCAAAACTTCTGATTTAGCACTTTTTGGGTAAAGTAGATGAACATTTGCTCCTGCATCCAAAGTAAAACAGAGGGGTATTTGAGTTGATTTCCTAAAATCCCATACAGCCTTAATAATTGATAAGGTGGCAGGTTGCATCAGCAAATAGGCAGGATTACTGGTCATCATCATAGCGTGCAATGTCAAAGCCTCGGATTCCACAATTGTAATAAATTCATCCAAGTCTCCTTGGGTCATTGCTGTTATGAGGTGGGATAAATTTGATTGGGCTTGCTCAAATCTCTGCTGACCAAAAGGATGGTTATGCATCAACTCATGGCCTGTTGAGCTGCTGACCTGTTTTTGACCCTCTTCAACAATCAAGATGGTGTCCTGATACTTTTCAAAAAACACGTGCCAGGGCCGATTTAGAGCTACACCGAACAGATCAGAACTGTTGGGAACCGCAGGATGGCTTCCCCATGCTACTATAGAACCCTCTATGCTTCGACAAGCACTACCAGAGCCCAGCCGAGCCAAAAAGGACGCCTTGGCAAGAAAAAAATCTTCGGAAATAGTTGGGTCTATACTTTTTTCAATTGACATAAGACAAAGCGCCAGTGCAGCCATACCGCTAGCACTTGAGGCAATACCCGAGCTGTGTGGGAAAGTGTTTGTAGTGCGAATTTGAAAATGACCCAACGAAAGAAATGGCAGATATTCTTGAGCCTTATCAAAGAAAGATTCAATTTTAGGACGGAATGATTCTTTGTAAACCTCGTCGACCAGAATATCAAATGAGTACAGTTGGTTTTTCTGTTTTTTAGCCGAAAAAGTCACTTCGGTTATTGTTTTACAATTGGATAGTGTAAAGCTAACTGAGGCGTTTGCTGGCAGCTGAACAGGTTTCTTTCCCCAATACTTCACCAAAGCTATGTTACTCGGAGCTGACCAAATTACTGTTTGACTTTGAGGAACTTTCGGCTCATATTTCGGCAAAAAGAATTGTTCTGATATCATGCCGCAAAGATAGTATTTCCAACCATTGAAAAAGTGTGCGGACAACAAGAATGTAATCCGCTGAACGTCAAAATAAAACAACAAATCATTATGGAATATTTTTTATATTTGGTTAATTAACCCCTTAAATCTACTTTTTATGTTTTCTAAACCCAACATCATTTCGACATTAATTGCTACCATTTGGGCCTATTTGGGAGGCTATCTGCTTTGGGACGTCATTGGTAATCCTCTTTTTAAGGATCACAAAGGTTCTGCAATGAACGTAGATAAATTTGAGCCTGATATGCTTTTAATGTTAGCAGCCTGTGCCGTTACCGCATTTGCCTTCTCAACCATCTATGGCAAGTTTTCATCGAAGAAACATGGTATAGGCAGTGGTCTTACTTACGGTTTCTTAATCTCATTGTTCGGAATTTCCTACGCCTTGATTAGCTACAGCATGACCAACCTCATGGATGCTACTGGTGCTTTTTACGATGCTGTTATTAATGTCTTCTATTATCTGGTAATGGGGGCATTAGTTGGAGTCGTTTATCGCTCTTTTGACAGTTCATCGTCTGACTAATTCCAAAAAAAAGCGCCTCTAACGAGGCGCTTAAAAAGTTCAATTTTTGATGTAAATGTGATAGGTCCAAGGCGGCAAGCTCAACTGTGTCGTTCCATCGCTGGTATATGATTGATCTGACATGGCATCATTATAATTTCCTGCCTTGATTGCATTAAAAGTCTGGACATCCTTTGACACATTCATGACAAAAACAATTGAGTCGCTATCTTTATATCTATTCAGAACAAGAACATTTGGATTCCCAGAATTTTGAATGTCGTAAGATGCCGCATTTTTACCTCCGTTCAAAGCAGGGTGAGTCATTTTTAATTTTGCTAATTTTTCCAAAACTGGCCAGACTTTCCCTTTAGTTTTTGGTATTGAATCTTTTTCAAAAAACAACAATCGATGCGATAAGTCATATTCTTGACCCGAGTAAATCAATGGCATTCCTGGAGTGATATAACTC
>JALRKI010000048.1 GCA_023254815.1 Flavobacteriaceae bacterium | reverse complement strand
TCCTTTTTGGAGGGAGCCACCACGAAATCATTTTTACCCTCACCATAATAATAGGCAGGAATTTGTTGTCCCCACCACAATTGTCTAGAAATATTCCAGTCCCGGATACCGGTCATCCAGTGCCGGAAAGTATTCTCAAATTTTTTCGGGAAAAAGTTTATAGAATCCGAATTTAGTACTGCCTCAATGGCTGGTTCTGCTAATGCCTCCATTTTCAAAAACCATTGATCAGACAATCTTGGTTCGATAATGGCCTTGGTCCTTTCACTAGTACCCACTTTATGGATTATCGATTCGGTTTTGACCAATACGCCAGTCTGTTCCAATTCCTTTGTAATGGCTTTCCTTGCCACCGCCCGATCCTGACCCTCAAAATGAAGACCAAATTGATTGAGGGAGCCATCGGGGTTGAAAATGTCAATTACTTCGAGGTTGTGTTTTTCACCTAAAATTCTATCATTCACGTCGTGAGCTGGGGTCACTTTCAAACAGCCCGTACCAAATTCAATGTCTACATAGTCATCTGAAATGATTGGTACCCTTCTACCACAAACTGGAACGATGGCATACTTTCCAACTAAAGACTTATAACGCTCGTCATTGGGGTTCACGCAAATTGCAGTATCGCCAAGTATCGTTTCTGGTCTTGTGGTGGCAATGGTAACTGTCCCAGAATCATCTTCAAGTTGATAACTGAAGTAGTAAAGTAAATCTTGCCTTTCTTCATAAATTACCTCCTCATCTGAGAGCGTAGTTTGGGCTTCTGGATCCCAATTGACCATGCGAAAACCTCTGTAAATCTTTCCTTCACGGTACAAATCGACGAAGGTTTTAATTACGGCTTCATTCATGTCCTGGTCCATGGTAAACTTGGTTCGTTCCCAATCACAAGAACACCCTAATTTTTTGAGCTGATCTAGAATAACTCCACCATATTCATGGGTCCAATTCCAAGCATGAGCGATGAATTCTTCACGAGACAAGTCCTTTTTGTCAATTCCTGCATCCTTAAGTTTCGCAACAACTTTGGCTTCTGTAGCAATACTGGCATGGTCAGTTCCTGGGACCCAACAAGCATTATAGCCCAATAAACGGGCGCGACGAATTAAAATGTCTTGAATGGTATTGTTCAGCATGTGACCCATGTGCAGTATCCCCGTAACATTGGGAGGAGGAATCACAATGGTGTAAGCTGCACGGCTATCTGGTTTTGAATAGAAATAGCCATTGTCCATCCAGTAGGAATACCATTTGTGTTCAATTTCCGATGGATTATACTTAGAAGAAATAGCCATTATACCGTTTCGTTTAAAAAAAAACAAAATTAGACAATATTTCAGCGCTGAAAAAAATTATGACAAACAGAAAACAAAAATTGGTTAGGCATGAAATTTGATTTAATTTTTTATCTTTATCAACGAATATTAATTTTAAGTTATGAAAAATATTTTTGCCCTTTTAATCTTGGCTAGTTTCGGCCTCAATAGTATGGCACAAGAAAGCCAAGCTAAGATTACATTTAAAACTGAAACTATTGACTATGGGACCGTCGACAAAGCATCTAATGGCGTAAGGACCTTTGAATTTACAAATACTGGTAATGCCCCTCTCGTTATTACAGATGTCAAATCCACCTGTGGTTGTACTATTCCCAAAAAACCTGAACAACCCATTTTGCCTGGACAAAATGGTGTGATTGAAGTCAAGTACGATACAAACCGTGTAGCACCTTTCCGCAAAACAATTACGGTGACCTCAAACGCTGATCGTCCAACAGTAGCTTTGAAAATCAAAGGTGATGTTGTGGATCCATCTGCTGGCGATAACAATATGATGCAGAAGAAATCAAGCAGTGTTATTGAGAATCAATAATCAGACGCCAAATTGCTTATTTTATAAAGCGCATTTTTTGTAATGCGCTTTTTTTTGTGCTTGTCAAATCTGTGAGGCTGTCATTCAATTAAATTTTGCAATTTTGTGAAAAATATGACACATGCCATCTATCTCTCATAAAGGGCAATCAATGCCTGAATCTCCTATTCGCAAACTTGTTCCCTTTGCCAATGAAGCAAAGAAAAAAGGGAAGCATGTATATCACCTGAACATAGGACAACCGGATATCAAAACGCCAGAGGTAGCAATTGAAGCTGTGAAAAATTTCAATTTGAAAGTATTGGCCTACAGCCAATCTGAAGGAACAGAAGAATACCGCACAAAACTTGCAGCCTATTATAGGGATAAAAATGTAAATGTTAGTCACAGTGACATCATCGTTACCACTGGAGGTAGTGAAGCCTTGCTTTTTGCTTTTGGAAGCATCATGGATCCTGGAGATGAGGTTATAATTCCCGAGCCATTTTATGCCAATTATAGCGGTTTTACGACAGCTTCGGGGGCAACTATCGTTCCTATTGTTTCACGAATTGAAGACAACTTTGCCTTACCTCCAATCGCGGATTTCGAAAAACTCATCACTCCTAAAACAAAAGCCATACTCATCTGTAATCCAGGAAATCCAACTGGATATCTTTACAGCAAAGACGAGCTGAAACAATTGTCGGAATTGGTCAGAAAGCACGATCTTTTTTTGATTGCCGATGAAGTCTATCGCGAATTTTGTTACGATGGAGCAAAGCACTTTTCAATCATGGCTGACGAAACCTTGCACGAACATGCCATCATGATTGACTCGGTTTCCAAGCGATACAGCATGTGTGGAGCAAGAGTTGGATGTCTGGTTTCTAAGAACAAATCTGTTATTAGCACTGCGCTTAAATTTGCTCAAGCAAGACTATCTCCACCCACCTTTGCCCAGATTGCCAGTGAAGCCGCACTTGAAACGCCCGCTGAATATTTTTCGGAAGTTATAGAAGAATATGTCATGCGCAGAGACATTTTGGTAAAAGGCTTGGAAACCATTCCTGGCGTTAGAGTAGCCAAACCCAAAGGCGCCTTTTATTGTGTTGTTGAATTGCCTGTCGCTGATACTGATCACTTTGCTCAGTGGTTGCTCTCCGATTTTGATCTCAATGGAGAAACAGTCATGGTTGCCCCAGCAGCAGGATTTTATGTCACGCCAGGTTTAGGGAAAAATCAGGTGCGTATGGCATATGTGCTTAACTGCAACGAACTTAAAAAGTGTGTCCAAATCCTTGACCAAGCCCTTAAAGTGTATTTATCTCAATGAAGATAGAAAACAATATTTCGCTCAAATCATACAATACTTTTGGCGTTGAAGCAATGGCTAGTCAATTTGTCAAAGTCAATAGTGAGTTAGAATTAAAGGAAGTACTCTCTGAAAATCCTTCTGTACCGATTTTTATTCTAGGAGGGGGAAGCAATATGCTGTTGACTAAAAATATTGATGAGCTTGTCATTTTCAATAACCTCAAAGGCATTGCTGTAGTTATGGAGAGCGACGACTACGTTCAGGTGCAAGCCAGTGCTGGGGAAAATTGGCATCAATTGGTTTTGTGGTGTATTGATCACAACTATGGGGGTATTGAAAATTTAGCCCTCATCCCCGGGAGTGTTGGCGCTGCGCCCATTCAAAATATTGGTGCTTATGGTGTTGAATTGAAAGAAGTGTTCATCGCGTGTCATGCTGTCAATCTCAAAACTGGAGAATCGAAGCGATTCGATCGCGACACCTGCGACTTTGGCTACAGGCATTCTATATTTAAGGCTAAGGAAAAAGGGAATTGGATAATCACCTCTGTCATATTGGAATTGTCAAAAAATCTTCACCACCTGAAAACAGATTATGGTGCCATCCAAGAACAACTTGACGCACTTGGCATAAAGGATCCGACAATCAGAGATGTGGCTCAAGTCGTCATAGACATTAGGTCGTCCAAACTTCCCGAT
>JALRKI010000043.1 GCA_023254815.1 Flavobacteriaceae bacterium | reverse complement strand
GGATTGGCAAGTCTGTAGGAGCACTTGTTCATTTTGAGGTCATTGACTCGGCCCATAAAATTTCTGTATTTACTACCAGGCCTGATACTATTTTTGGAGTCAGCTTTGTTACTCTAGCGCCCGAACACCCTTTGGCCATGGAATTGACAACTTCGGAAAACAGTAAAGCGGTTCAAGATTATATCCAAACCACCTCTCGAAGGAGCGAGCGCGAACGCATGGCCGATGTCAAAAGCATTAGTGGAGTATTCACAGGATCCTACGTATTGCATCCTTTTACTGAAAAACCACTCCCCATTTGGATAGGAGATTATGTGTTGGCGGGATATGGCACTGGTGCGGTGATGGCAGTACCTTGCGGCGATCAAAGAGATCACGATTTTGCACGTTTTTTCAAATTGCCAATTCCAAATATTTTTAAAGGTATAGACGTTGATCAAGCCGCTTTTGAGGAAAAATCCGGATTTCAGATTATAAATTCAGATTTTTTAAACAACTTAAATTATGAAGAGGCGATGAAAGTTGTAATTGATCGCCTGGAATCCAGTGAGGCAGGTCAAGGCCAAACCAATTTTAGACTTCGCGATGCCGTATTTTCACGTCAGCGCTATTGGGGTGAGCCTTTTCCAATTTATTATGTCAATGGTCGTCCTGAGCCGATAGATTCAAAATATTTACCCATAATATTACCTGATGTCGATCAATATTTACCTACTGAAGATGGGGCTCCTCCGCTCGGAAGAGCAGAACATTGGGCTTGGGATATTGCTCAAAATTGTGTAGTAGATAATTCGAAAATTGACCATATTACTGTATTTCCTCTAGAGCTAAACACTATGCCGGGTTGGGCTGGCAGTGCTTGGTATTTTTTCAGATATATGGACGCACAGAATGACAAAGAATTTGCTGGTTCTGATGCCATGGCCTATTGGAAACAGGTGGATTTGTACATTGGTGGAAGTGAACATGCCACGGGACACTTGCTCTATTCGAGATTTTGGACCAAATTTTTGTATGATCTTGGTCTCGTTCCAGTCGAAGAGCCATTTAAAAAACTGATCAATCAAGGAATGATTCTTGGCACAAGTGCTTTTGTCCATCGTATCGAAGGCACCTCGACTTTCTTATCGGAGGATCTGGTAAAAGACGAAAAAACTCAACTCATACACGTCGATGTAAGCTTTGTTGATTCAAGTAATCACCTAAAAATAGAGCAGTTTAAAAACTGGCGTAAAGATTTTTCAAACGCCACTTTTGTTGCAAATGCTCATGGGCCTTTTGTAGTCAAACGGGAAGTTGAAAAGATGTCAAAGTCCAAATACAATGTAGTTAACCCTGATGAAATATGCGATCAATATGGTGCTGATAGCCTCAGGATGTACGAAATGTTTTTAGGGCCTTTGGAACAGGCTAAACCATGGAACACCGCAGGAATTAGTGGAGTTTATAATTTCTTAAATAAATTGTGGCGGCTTTATATTAATGATAACAACAACCTCAAAGTGACTGATGCCAAGGCTTCCGATGAAAGTCTGAAAACGCTTCATAAGACGATTAAAAAAGTCAAAGAAGATATAGAAGGATTTTCATTTAACACCTCAGTCTCTACTTTTATGATTGCTGTCAATGAGCTGTCTGCTCAGTCTTGTAATAGCAGGGAAGTGCTTGAACCTCTTTTGATAATGATTTCTCCCTATGCACCTCATATAGCTGAAGAATTATGGCATCGATTAGGGCACGAGAGTTCTGTCACTACTCAATCTTTTCCTAAATTTGACAAGGGTCTATTGCAAGAACGGACCAAGATCTATCCTGTTTCTTTCAATGGAAAAATGAGGTTTACCCTAGAATTACCGCTGGACTTAGAGGTAACTTCAATTGAAAAAGCTGTTCTGGAGCACGACAAAACGATCGCTCAGCTGGCAGGTAGAGAACCAAAAAAGGTTATCATTGTACCCGGTAAAATTATCAACATAGTTCAATAATTCCATTTATCCGTTTAATTTTGTCTTAGAATATTAATCTCTACAGTTATGTTATACTATTACCTTCTTATTGGTGGCATTGCCTTGGTCAGCTATTTGGTAAGTAACACCCTAAAGTCAAAATTCAAAAAATATTCAGAGATTCAGTTAAGGAATGGCATGTCAGGCGCAGAAATAGCCGAAAAAATGCTATCCGATCACGGGATCTACGATGTAAAAGTGATTTGTACTGCAGGTCAATTGACCGATCACTACAATCCAAAAGACAAGACCGTCAACCTAAGTGAGGTGGTGTTCAGTGAAAGAAATGCTGCTGCTGCTGCTGTTGCGGCTCATGAATGCGGTCATGCTGTGCAACATGCTAAGGCATACAGTTGGCTTCAATTGAGATCCAATTTGGTGCCGATGGTCAATGTGGCTTCACAATTGTCACAGTGGCTAATCATTGGTGGTTTGATTCTTGGCGCTGCCTCTGCTGCTGGACTGGGCTTTTATGTGGCTGTCATTGGATTGCTGCTCATGGCTGTAGCCACCACATTTAGCTTCATCACGTTGCCGGTAGAATACGACGCCAGCAATCGCGCTTTGGCATGGCTCGAAAATAAAAATATGGTAACTAGAGAAGAGTATGCCGGCGCCAAAGATGCTCTTAAGTGGGCTGCAAGAACCTACCTAGTCGCAGCAATTGGCGCATTGGCAATGTTACTCTATTGGGGATTGCGCATCCTTGGAAGTCGAGATTAAACGGCTACCTGTCGCTCGATTTGCTGGTCAAGTGAAATAAAAGTTTCTGTCCGAGAAACACCACTGATGGTCTGAATTCTCTCATAGAGCACTTTCATCAGTTCGTCGTTGTCGTGACACATCACCTTAACCAAAATGCCCCAGTTTCCTGTTGTATAATGACATTCTAAAACTTCAGGTATTTTGGAAATTTCTTTGATGATGTCACAATTGTTGGCAGCTTTTTCAAGCACTAGCCCCACAAATGCTGTGGTTCTATAGCCTAACATGTCTGTATTCACCAAATAGCGAGAACCAGTAAGCAACTGATGTTGTTCTAGTTTTTTAAGTCGCTGATGAATCGCAGCACCTGATACACCAACTTGACGTCCAATTTCCAGTACTGGAGTACGTGCATCTTTCATGAGAGCACGCAAAATGGTGCGGTCGATACGATCTAATACGAAGTTTTCGTTGATAATTTTCATAGGTTAATAGATTTGGGTTTTGATAGATAAAGATACGAATTATTTTTAATTTTAAACGTTTACAGGTGTAAAGTATTGTAGGATGTATATGGAACTTCTTTTTCGTTAAACGAAATCATTTGTTCCTCAAGGGCTTTCATCACAGGAACGTATATTTCCGATTTCACGGGTATGATCACTCCGGGAGTTTGAATTTCGCCATTCAAAATGGCCAACGCTGCTATGGCTACTGGCAATCCAACGGTTTTAGACATGGCTGTAAATACGTCATCTTCCCCAATTACAACCATAGTTGATTCAATTTGTTTTTGTTGGCCATTCAATTCATAACCAAATTTGTGACACATGACAATCATGTCTTTGTCCTCGGAAGAAAGAGTCCAATTGTCCATTAATATTTTTTGAAGTGCCTGGGCCGGTGAGGCATTTTTGAGATTTATTTTTTTTGTTCGACTGAACAAGTCTAGAGACAGAAATTTATCCCAAATGATGTCATCTTGATCTATTTTTAAGGCATGTCTGAATTTCAGTTCGACGGAGTCAGTTGGGTGATAAGGTAAAAACAAATTGACAAATTCTCTGTAAGTGAGGTCCTCGCTGTGTTCAATTTTGTAGGAATCATCGGTCATTCCAAGTTGAACAAACACGTGCCAAGCTCTACTGAACCCTATTTTTCTTATGGTTCCCCGATACATGGTTTTTACATCGCTCAAGCCATAAACCTCTCTATAGCTCAAGGAGTCTCTATTGGCATATGCTTCAAATTTACCATAACCATCAATGTCAAGAAATTCTGTTCTTCGAAACAAGTGTTGATATGGGATGTACTTGTAGCTGCCTTCCTGAATGAACTTGGCAGCACCTCCTTGTCCTGCCAAAACTACATTTCTTGGATTCCAAGTAAATTTATAATTCCACAAATTGTTGTCCGATTCAGGAGCGATCAAACCTCCGGTGAAGGATTCGAACAATAGCATTTTTCCTCCCCTAGCTTTTATTTTGTCAATGGTTTCCATTGCACTCATATGGTCAATGCCAGGATCGCACCCAATTTCATTCAAAAAGATCAAGCCAGAGTCAGTCACTTCTTGATTCATTGCTTTGAGTTCAGGGCTCACATATGATGCGGTAACCAAGTGTTTTTTATACAACAAACATTCTTTTGCAACTTCGATGTGAAGAGCGGCAGGCAGCATAGAAATGACCAAATCGGATTGTTTGACAAAAAATTGCCTTTTTTCGAAATCGGCGACGTCTAAGGGAATAGCCGTAAAATGATCCGAATACTCGTTAAATCGATCGAGATGAGACACTTGCAAATCGGCTATTGTAAGATGCAATTCCTGGGATTGAGCCGACTTCAATAAAAATCTAATTAAATGTGATGCCGACTTTCCGGCACCAAAAATTAAAATATGTCGCATTTAAACAAAATTTGATTTAATTTTTCTTTAAAACGGATGGCAATAGTAATTTGAAAATGTAAATAAACGAAAAAAACTTGGGTCTATATTGTACTTTAGCTTATTTGAATTTTCCTAATTTTACGGCCTAAATCAGTGACCATGGAAAACGCCCATATAAGTTCGAAAACGATTTCGCTAGAGTCAATTGGTATTGAAAACGCTCAAATAAAATACCAAGTGGATCCATCGGAATTGCATGAAATGACGGTTTCTGATCATCAAGGACAAACATCAATCTCAGGGGCTTTGGCAATCAATACTGGCGAGTTTACAGGGAGATCTCCAAAGGATCGCTTTATAGTCTTAGACGACATCACCAAGGATCAAGTATGGTGGGGCAAGGTCAATCTTCCCTTTGATCCGGACAAATTCGAAAGCCTTAGAATAAAAATGACCCGCTATTTGTCTGGAAAAACCCTGTATGTAAGAGATTGTTTTGCATGTGCTGAGAAGGAATACCAAAAATCGATACGTGTTGTTGCTGAATTACCTTGGAGCTCAATATTTGTTTACAATATGTTTATCCGCCCAACGGCCGAGGAGCTTTCCACTTTTAATTCTGAATGGACAGTGCTGAATGCTCCGGGGTTTTTAGCAGATCCCGAAATCGAAGGCACCCGGCAATCCAATTTTGCCATTTTGAATTTTACCAGAAAAATGATTCTCATTGGTGGTACTGGCTATACAGGTGAAATTAAAAAGAGTGTATTTTCTGCTTTGAATTTTTTGTTACCAGTATACCACAATACACTACCAATGCACTGTAGTGCCAATGTTGGTAGTGATGGCCAAACTGCTATTTTCTTTGGTTTGTCAGGTACCGGAAAAACTACACTTTCTGCCGTTCCA
>JALRKI010000008.1 GCA_023254815.1 Flavobacteriaceae bacterium | reverse complement strand
CCAAATGCTCAAACAGAAAACGTCGGAGACGACCCTGTATTGGCCAGCTCCTATGGTCTAAAAAATTTGAGAATCGTAGCCGACAATCTTCCCGATTGGGTTCTCACCGACGGAGATGACTACGAAGACTTAAATGAGCTCTACGATGAAATGATTGGCGTTTATTCACGCTACATTTATCATGTTCACTCGATAGTTGGAGGAATTTATGAAACGCTTCACAATACCAATCAAAAAGGCCTATACACCTACTCGGTTGTTCCTGCTGAAGAACAAAAACGAGCCTTGAGGTTTCTCAATAGTGAATTGTGGAACACGCCAAAGTGGCTCTTGAACAATGATTATATTTCGAACATTAAAGGGACTGGCAATCTCGAACGCATAGAAGACCTTCAGGCCTCAGCATTAGGTAGGATGCTATCTACTGCTACTCTTAACAAAATGCTGTCTTCTGAATACACTCTGGTGGGTAACGGACTACCTCCAGCGGAACTGATGCAAATCTTATTTACCGATATTTTTGTCAACATCAAGACACCAGATGTGTTTGGGCGAAATCTTCAAAAGAATTTCGTGGAGAGCGTGAAAGCTTTGATTAATGACAAACAAATCGATTCAGAAATCAAAGGTTTGGCACTATACTACCAGAGAGAAATTCACAAGCTCAGTTCGAAAAGAGTCAAAACCAAAGATAAAACGCTTGCAGCTCATTACGACTTTTGCCAATTGCAGACTAAAAATTAAAAATAATTAGGAAATTATTCTTAACGTCGTTTAGACCATTTTTCGAAGATTTTGAAAAAAATCCAACCAGAAGCTGCACCAAAAAGAAGTCCGCAAATAACATCAGTAGGATAATGAACTCCCACATAAATTCTTGAATAAGCCACTATCAGACTCCATAGTATTAAAGTGATCAGCAGCCATTTGAATTGAGGACGAAGCAAAAGTCCAACAAATACTGCTGTAGCCATTGAATTGGATGCATGAGCAGAGAAAAATCCGTATAAACCACAATAATCTGCTACCATCCTCATTTGATCCATGATCATCGGTTCTCTGCATGGTCTAAGACGTTCAAATCCAAATTTGAACAGATTGGTTACCTGATCCGTTATCAAAATCATAGCTGCAGCAAGCACAACGACTTTAAGGAATACGCCCCATCCCATCTTGCGATAAATTATGAACAACAGCAAAATATACAGAGGGACAAAAGTAAATTTGTTGGTAATCACCAGCCAGAAACCATCCCAGGTGTTATTTCCCAACCCATTGAGGAAAAGGAAAAGTTCGTGATCCCAAGTAATTATCTGATCCATGTTTATTGGCTGTCGTATCTGCTCATTTCTCTATCATAGAAATCTGAAGCCTCCTGAATCAATTGGGGAGTTGCTTCTTCCAAATCGACTTTGTCAGAAGTTTCAAATTCTTCCAACCACTCCACGTTGTCATCTTTCAGATTGATTACAAATCTTGGATATTGGGTATGGATGATAAAAATATCATCTGGAAAATCGGTGTTATCCCCTAAGAGGAACCTAGGTAATTCGGTGTTGTTACTCAATTCTTTCATTGTTAATCCATTTTTTTGTCAAATATTGAAATCGAAGATACATCAAAATAGAAGCAGTTGTCAAACCCAACAGCAGCCCAATCCAAATACCCACTCCTCTAAACATGTCTGGTTTACCTAAATAGTAACAAACTGGGAAGCCAATGACCCAATAAGCCACAAAGGTTATCAAGGTAGGAATCTTGACATCTTGCATTCCCCTGAGGGCTCCCAAAACCATGACCTGTATGCTATCAGAAATCTGAAAAATAGCTGCCAATAATAAAAGAGAAGCGGCTGAAGCCACTACCTCTTGAGTGTCATGGATTTGAGATAAATCGTTGACATTGACATATAGATTGGGTAAAGAAAACCTGAAAACCATAAAAATTACTGCAAAACCAATGGCAAAAAACAGTCCCAAAATAAAAATAGATTGGGCAACTCGTCTGAGTTCGGTAAAATTGCGCAGGCCTTTTTGATTTCCCACCCTGATCATGGCCGTTACTCCAAGACCCATCGCAAACATAAAGGTCATCGAAGCCAAATTCAGTGCAATTTGATTGGCAGCTTGATCATTCTTACCCAAAACTCCGCTCAACCAAATAGCCGCAGTAAACAAGGCGACCTCAAAAAACATTTGGAGTGCACTGGGAAAACCTAAACTTAGCAGCTTCCTGGACACTCTTTTTTCAATATTTCTAAAATTGAGACCCGACAGAAAAGGAGCGGTTTTGATATTGCGCTTTAGGAGGACAATGAGAATGACAAGCATGGCGCCACGAGAAATCAAGGTGCCAATAGCAGCGCCAACAATGCCCAATTGCGGAAAACCAAATTTTCCAAAAATCAATACATAATTTAAGAATACATTGATGATATTGGCAATAACAGTAGCATACATGGGAAAAACCGTCTTGGACATTCCGTCGCTAAACTGCTTAAAGGCTTGAAAAATTATTAAAGGAATCAACGAAATGGCAACCAAATCAAGGTACGGCAAAGCCAGAGCAACAACCTCTTCCGGTTGATGCATCAAAGACATTAAAGGTTTGGCAAGTAAAATAAGTCCAAACAACCCAACACTTAGCAGCGTACACAAAAACACACCGTGCTTGAGAACCGATTGACCACTAAAAACATTGCCCTCAGAGTCGGATTCTGCCACGAGCGGAGTTATGGCCGTTGAAAATCCAATACCCAATGACATCGCAATAAAAAGAAAACTGTTACCCAAAGACACCGCTGCTAATTCGGCTGTTCCTATTTGGCCCACCATGACATTATCGACAAAACTGACCAGGGTATGACCGAGCATTCCGGTGATTACAGGGCTGGCCAATTTCCAGTTATACCTAAATTCCTTAGTATATTTGTGTAGGGATCCGATTCTCAAAGCACGCAAATAATTATGGGAAACGCATGTTATAATCGGTCTTTACTTTACCAGAAGAAATGAGTTGGACGCGTTTTCTTAAAAGTCGCTTCTTTAAGGAAGACAATTTGTCGGTAAATAATATTCCTTCAATATGGTCGTATTCGTGCTGAATAACTCGAGCAATCAGACCATCATAGGATTCGATATGTTCTTGAAAATTAATGTCTTGATATTTAATCGTGATTTGAGCGCGCCGCGATACATCTTCCCTAATGTTAGGAATACTTAAGCAGCCTTCGTTAAAATCCCAATATTCGCCACTTTCTTCAACCATTTCAGCATTGATAAAAACTTTCTTGAAGTCACGTAATGACATTTGCTCGTCATGCGACAATTCCTCATCGTAAGCAAAAGGTTCCGTATCGACAACAAAAACTCTAACATCTAAACCGATTTGAGGTGCTGCCAATCCCACGCCGTTGGCTTCGTACATGGTTTCGAACATGTCGTGAATCAAGGTGTTTATTGCCGGGTAATTGGGTTCAATGACCCTGCATTTTTTCCGTAAAACAGCATCTCCGATAGCAACAATTGGGTAAATCATGATCATCAATAAAGGACAAAAATACAACACTAAAACGAATCAAACTTTGTAAAGTTGAACTTCAACCCAAAGATTCCAAATAACCCTGCAGAATTAAAGTTGCACTGATTTTATCCAGCATACCCTTCTCTCTTCTTTTTGATTTTTTCATTCCACCGCTGATCATTGCCTGGCTAGCCATTTTTGAAGTAAATCGCTCATCATACCTCACTACATTTAGTCCTTCGAAATTCTGTTGGAGATTTGCAATAAATTTCAAAATAAGGGGTTCGCTCTCCGATGCGGAATTATCCATTTGTTTTGGTAATCCTACAACAATGACATCTACCTCTTCCTTGGACAAATATTCGGATAAAAAATTGATGATCTCAGAAGTTTCTACTGCGGCCAATCCAGAAGCAATTAACCTCAGAGGGTCTGTAATTGCAATCCCAGATCTTTTGAGACCAAAATCAATAGCAAGTATTCTTGGCATGCGGCAAAATTAAAAAACTTAATCGTACAAAAGGAATGTTTTATCTTTGCCTCATGATGACAGAAAGCCAAACCAAAAGTATCATTGAAAATGCGTGGAATGACAGGACCATGCTGTCTGATCCAAGTACGATAAAAGCAATAGAGTCTGTTTTGCATGGGTTGGACAACGGAAATCTGAGAGTTGCTCAACCAGGGGTGAATGGATGGCAAGTCAATGAGTGGATTAAAAAGGCAGTAGTTCTGTATTTTCCAATGCGACAAATGGAAACTTTTGAAGTTGGCCCCTTTGAATTTCACGATAAGATACCCTTAAAATCTAACTACGCCAAAAAAGGTGTTCGAGTAGTTCCAACTGCCGTGGCACGATATGGTGCGTTTATTGCAAAAAACACGATTTTAATGCCAAGCTATGTCAACATCGGCGCCTATGTCGACGAAGGGACGATGGTTGATACTTGGGCGACCGTTGGGAGTTGTGCTCAAATTGGCAAAGGGGTTCATCTTTCTGGGGGTGTGGGAATTGGTGGAGTACTCGAACCGCTACAGGCTGCTCCAGTGATCATTGAAGACCATGCCTTTATTGGCTCGCGTTGTATTGTTGTTGAAGGGGTTCGTGTTGAACGCGAGGCTGTTTTGGGTGCTAACGTTGTTTTGACTGGCTCTACAAAAATTATTGACGTCTCAGGATCGCGACCAGTTACGCTGCAAGGCGTTGTTCCTGCGAGGTCAGTGGTTATTCCAGGCACTTTTAACAAGAAATTTCCAGCGGGAGACTACCAAGTGCCCTGTGCTTTAATTATAGGTAAAAGAAAAGAAAGTACTGATACAAAAACTACCTTAAATCAGGCACTAAGAGAATACGATGTGGCCGTTTAAGTTATTTTGGCCAAATGAAAAAAGTTCTTGTTATTCAAAACAAATTTATTGGTGATGTGCTCATTGCAACTGTTATTGCACAGAACATCAAAAAAACATACCCCGATTGTCATGTGAGTTATCTTGTTTATGACTACTGTGCTGGAGTCATTGAAAACCATCCCAAAATAGATGAGGTAATTGTAGTGAACGAACTTTGGCTTAAAAGAATTCCAAATCTGATTGGATTAGCATTAAAGATCAGAAAAAGATCATTTGATACCATTTTTGACCCTTATTCAAAATTTCAGAGTGGCGTACTATGTCTGTTCTCATCAGCTAAGGTTAGAATAGGTTTTTCCAAGGGCTATTTAAACAACCTGCTACCCTACTACTCACATCGGGTAAAACAAGCCAAGGAAAAAACCAAGGAGTGTGGCAAATCTATTGAAGATCGACTTTGTCTTCTTCAATGCCTTCCAGAAATTGATATGGACCACTTGGAGGATAAACCAAAAATATATTTGAGTCCAGAGGAGCATAAATACAAATCGGAGATATTCCATAAACCTCATATTGTACTTGGTATTCTAGGCAGCACAGCTGTGAAGAGTTTACCACAAGATTATATTATTGAGATTGTCAATTTTCTGACCAGCAACTACGATTTTCAAATTATTTTCAATTACTCTCCCCATCAGAAGGAAGTGGCAAAGGCCATCTATGACCAATGCGATAACAAAGACAAAATTTCAATGGATTTATACGAAAATTCCATACGTGGATTTGTTAAATTAATGGGTCAATCGAGATTGCTGATTGCCAACGAGGGAGGCTCTGTTCACATAGCCAAAGCTCTGGATAAACCTACCTTTACTATCTTTTCACCATACGAATTAAAAGATCATTGGGCGAGTTTTGACGATGGACTATTCCATGCCTCCGTGCACCTATTAGAGGAAAAGCCCGAACTATTTCCTAAGATCACCAGAAAAATGAGAAGGGAAATCGAAGCAGATCCAAGCTTTTACTATAATGAATTCAAACCGGATTTAATTATTCCCAAACTGAAAGCATTCTTAAAGCATCATGCCAATCGACTGCTATGACGAGACTTCGGATTCGTTTTGTGAAATGCCATGGGGTGTTTGCACAGTTTTATTGGTTTTGGTCTGTTTCCTAATGTTCAAATTGCGTTGCAATGACTCCTTGGTTTTATAGCCTCGAGCGTGATCCAAATGGAGACAAATAGCTCTATAACGGATCTGCTTGGACTTGATACCCAGATT
>JALRKI010000180.1 GCA_023254815.1 Flavobacteriaceae bacterium | reverse complement strand
AAACTGCTTAGGCGTTACCCCTTCGAAATGTTTAAATATCCGAATAAAATGATTCATGTTTTGATACCCTAACAACAAGGCAACCTCACTAACAGTTGATTGAGGTTTTAACAAGTATTCTTTGGCTGCTTTTATTTTCTGTTGTTGAATGTATTCAATTGGAGTAATTCCAAAAAACTCTTTAAAACGTCTGAAAAAATTCGGTCGACTCATGCATGCTTTGTCAGCCAATTGATTAATGTCTAGTTTTTCGTGAATATTATTCTTTATGAATTGATCAATAAACGCAAATCTGTGCGAACTTGAAAGATATTTGCCTTGTTTCTCAATGAGGGCTCTCGCTTGTGTTTGCATTAATCTTAATAACACTTCTTGAAGGGTAATATCGGCAAACATATCCTTTGTGTTATTGTGCTCATATATGCCAATTTGAATAATTCTATCTATAGCATTACTTAAAGCTGGATTATTGTTAAGATGAAAGAACCGAGTAGATACTTTCCAAGGTTGCAAATCTGTTTCTCGTGGAAATCTATCGTTGAGAAGATCGACAGTTTGTTGGATTTTCTGTTTTGATATAGCTAGTGCCAAACATTGAGTCGGATTTGTTTCTTTTGCTTCTGGGAAATCAATTACCATTTTCTCCGATGGCTGTATCAATACACTTTCACCTGGTAAATAATCAAACGGTCCTTTACTAGGCAAGTGCATTACTTTTTTCCCTTTCAACATACTTGTCAGCACCAGATCATCAAATAACAATTCCACTTGTGCTGCCTTTTGATGCGTTTCGAATAAGTTAAGTTGACAACTTTTCATATCGAATGTTTGACGATTTTCAACCAATGTACCTAGGTTATCTAATGCGGTTGCTTCAACGTGCGTTCTTAATGTCGATTTCATTTTGTTAAACTTATTTCCTAAACACAATTTTATAATTTTTTACGACATATCCATGCAAGTGAGACAAAAGGAAGATTTTTAGATATTATAAAGCGAGATTCTTACACTTCGATTGTGAAATCTTTGGAAACACAAAATAAACAACGCTATGACAAAACAGTATCAATTTCCAAAAGTCAATGAAAAGTACGACCATTTTATAAATGGCGAATGGGTTGCACCTGCATCTGGGCAATACTTTGACAACATCACACCTATCGACGGTTCCGTTTTTTCAAAAGCCGCTAGAGGAAACGCAGATGACATTAACAAAGCCATTGAAGCGGCTCAAAACGCATTCGAAACTTGGAGTAAGACAAGTGCGGTCGAGCGTAGCAGAATTTTATTGGCTATTGCTGACCGCATTGAGGAAAACTTAGAGTACCTCGCAAAAGTTGAGACCGTGGATAATGGAAAGGCTTTGCGAGAAACAATGGCCGCAGATTTACCTCTTTGTGTTGATCACTTTCGCTATTTCGCCGGTGTTATAAGAGCTGACGAGGGAGAACTATCCGAACATGATGAAGATACGCTGAGCTTGATTGTTCATGAACCAATAGGTGTTGTAGGTCAAATTATTCCTTGGAATTTCCCATTATTAATGGCTGCTTGGAAAATTGCACCTGCGTTGGCTGCAGGTTGTTGCGTAGTGGTTAAACCTGCCGAGCAGACTCCTACATCTATAATGATCTTGATGGACCTGATAAAAGATATACTACCCAAAGGAATTTTAAATGTTGTTAGTGGATTTGGCATAGAAGCTGGAAAGCCACTGGCAACCTCTCCAAATGTGCAAAAGGTAGCGTTTACTGGAGAAACCAC
Source organism: Flavobacteriaceae bacterium (assembly GCA_023254815.1). Taxonomy (GTDB): domain Bacteria; phylum Bacteroidota; class Bacteroidia; order Flavobacteriales; family Flavobacteriaceae; genus JALRKI01. Next base: position 1,428 of record JALRKI010000180.1, on the reverse strand, counting down.
AACAGGACGATTAATTATGCAATACGCATCAGAAAACCTGAACCCTGTAACTATGGAACTTGGGGGAAAATCGCCCAACATCTTTATGCCAAGTATAGCGGATGAAGACGATGCATTTTTTGATAAGTGCGTTGAAGGTGCCGTTCTTTTTGCCTTGAATCAGGGTGAGGTTTGCACATGCCCATCAAGAATACTTGTACACGAAAGCATCTATGAAAAATTCATAAAAAGGGTAATTGAAAGAACGAAAGCGATTAAAATGGGCCATCCTTTAGATATTGATACTATGATGGGCGCTCAAGCATCAAATGACCAGTATGAAAAAATCTTAAACTATATACAAATAGGTAAAGAAGAAGGTGCAGAGCTCTTATGTGGTGGTGCATCCGCATCGGCTGATATAGGCCAGCCTAATGGATGTTATATTCAGCCTACTATTTTAAAAGGCCACAACAAAATGCGCGTTTTTCAAGAGGAAATTTTCGGTCCAGTAGTCGGAGTAACAACTTTTAAAACGGTTGAAGAGGCCATTGAAATTGCAAACGATACCTTATACGGACTCGGTGCAGGGGTTTGGACAAGAGATGCGCATGAACTATATAAAATTCCACGCGCCATTCAAGCTGGTCGAGTTTGGGTGAATTGTTACCATGCGTATCCGGCTCATGCGCCATTTGGGGGGTATAAGAAATCAGGATTTGGAAGAGAAACTCACAAAATGATGTTAAATCATTATCGACAAGCCAAAAACATGCTCGTTTCCTACAATAAAAACAAATTGGGATTCTTTTAAACTTAAAATCTGACATATATTTTGCAACAATAACAGGGGTTTCGGCCCCTGTTGTTTTAATTAAAAATTAAAATATGACTAATAAAATCGAGGCTACACCTGAAGCGATAGAGTTAATCAAGAAACTAATGGATTTACATGGTGATTTAATGTTTCATCAAAGCGGTGGATGTTGCGATGGTTCACAACCTATGTGCTTTGAGCGAAGCGAATTCCGCATTGGCGATTCTGATGTATTACTAGGTTCAATTATGGAACAGCCATTCTATATGGCAAAAGACCAATATGAGTATTGGAAGCACACGCAACTTACGTTAGATGTTGTAAATGGTAGAGGGTCTAGTTTTTCTTTAGAAATACCTTTTGGTGTTCGATTTATTGTAAAATCTCGATTATTTACTCAAGAGGAGCTCTTAGAGTTAGACATAATCTAGGAGGATAACAAAATTACCCGTTTATTGAACTTAGTAGAACATCACTGAGGAATAAAACGGTGGAATGACAAAGCAAATTTATTTTCAAGTCAATCTGTCCAAATCAAAGCACCTTCGGCTTTTGTAAAGCCAGTGGATAGTGAAAAAGAAAAGCCCCGCTTTCGCGAGGCTCTTTTTTTGTGGGGGCTACTGGATTCGAAC
>JALRKI010000149.1 GCA_023254815.1 Flavobacteriaceae bacterium | reverse complement strand
GACACTACTCTAAGCAACACTTGTTTTGGTCTTTTTTCCCATCTCACCACTTGGGTATTTTGCTTTCCTCCACCGAATCCCATGTTTGTTGCAGTTTTAGCGATTCGAGTGACAATGAGCATTTCTCTTTGAAACAAAGAGTCTGGAATTTCGAAGTAATACTTGGAGTCCATCTGATGAACCGAAAAAAGTCCTTTTTTCGATATGGCGTCGGATTTTATGACCTTGTCGAATGCTTTTAGACCTCCCTTAGATTCGGTTGAATCTTTTTTTGAATCGGTTTGGGCAAAGGTTGCTGTTAAGGTGAAAAGAAAAATTAAAGATAGTTTTCCCAATGTTCTGAATAGGTTCATGATTAGAATATTTTAAGTTTAAAACTAAGCATTTAAAACCAAAAACAAACAGGTATTGTTATTTTGTTAAAATCAATAATTTAAACCTTCTATAGTGTTATATTTGAATTTAACTAAAACATACCCCACAGATGGCTTTAATTATTTTTTTAGGATTTCTAGCATTAATCGCTATAATGCTCATTTCGATGTACAATCGATTGGTCAAATACCGCAATCATCGCGAAAATGCCTTTGCGGACATTGATGTTCAGTTGCGTCAGCGCCATGACTTAATTCCACAGTTGGTCGATACGGTTAAAGGCTATATGAAGCATGAAGAAAATGTGCTAACAACAGTAACAGCCGCCAGGACAGGCGCCATGAAAGCTCAAACCATAAACGAGAAAATATCGGCTGAAAATCAATTGACCTCGGCCTTGAGAGGATTGAATGTGGCTATTGAAGCTTATCCAGACCTGAAAGCAAGTAGTAATTTCTCCATGTTACAGGAAGAAATTTCGGATGTAGAAAACAAATTGGCTTCTGTTCGCCGGTTCTTTAATTCGGCTACACGAGAATACAACAATGCCGTAGAAACCTTTCCATCGAATATCATCGCTGGCATGTTCAACTTTAAAAAGGAAGTGATGTTCGACTTGGGTGATGACGATCGCAGAACCATGAATGAAGCTCCGAAGGTCAGTTTCTAAACAATGAAATACATAGGTCTACAGGCTCAAATCAGAAAGAACAATCTCAATTCTATTTTATTGCTGATTGCATTTCCTGTGCTGCTACTTGGGCTGGTTTGGCTCTTCTTTTTTATCATTTATCAAACTGACTCAAATTTGTCGTTGTCTTACAATTTGAGTTCGATTAATGAAGATTTCATTTATACTGTTCCATACGTTTCGATTGGAGTTAGCATATGGTTTCTGATTGCATGGTTTTCTCATTCTTCCATGATTCAGAGGGCAACTGGATCTAAATCTTTAGAAAGGAAACACAACAAGAGGGTTTACAATCTTGTTGAAAATCTGTGCATGTCCAAAGGGCTCAATGTGCCCAAGATTTTTGTCATTGAAGATGATTCACTCAACGCCTTTGCTAGTGGGTTAAGCGATAAAACATTTGCGATTTCCTTGTCCAGAGGTATTATCGACAAATTGGATGATGACGAGCTAGAATCGGTAATTGCACACGAATTGACTCACATCATTAACCGGGATGTACGCCTGCTCATTGTGTCGATCATTTTTGTTGGCATCTTCAGTTTTCTTTCTGAAATGGCCTTTAGAACACTCTTATATGGTGGTCGTCGTAGGGAAAAAAATGACAAGGGTAATGCTTTTATTGTAGTGATACTGGTGTTGGCGATTATTGGATTAGTTCTCTCCACATTGTTCCGCTTTGCCCTGTCAAGAAAAAGAGAGTACTTGGCCGATGCAGGTGCTGCGGAATTGACAAAAAATCCTCTGGCTTTGGCCAGTGCTTTGAGAAAAATATCCAATGACCCTTATATCGAAGCCATCAAAAGAGAAGATGTGGCACAAATGTTCATTGATCATCCAATGCCAAAAGAAAAGAAATCAATTGCTAAATTTTTTAGTGGGTTGTTCGCAACACATCCTCCTATTGAGGAGCGGATTGCAATACTCGAGCAGTTGTAAATTGACTCACTCAACCTAATTAAAACCTACTTAGTAATAATTGGGACAACCGTCGCAGTTGTAATTGTTGTCGAAATCATAAGAAATAGAAAGCTCGAAGATTCCTCCCGTTCTACCAATCTTGGTCACATTAAAATCGTACGAATATCCAAATTTAAACCCTTCGTATTTGAACCCAACTCCTGCATTGACAGACGTGAGCAGGTGACTGTTAGGATCATTGGCAAATGGTGTTGTAGCAGCCAGCAAGGCAAAGCTAAAGCGATCATATACATATTGAGCCCCGATATCCACTCGATTGTATTTGCCTTGCATCATGGCATTGGTCAAAAAGAAAATACTGTTGTCATCCGAACCTCGCACCAAAGGGAATTCAATGGCTCCGTGGAGTGACATGAACATGTCTAAAGGAATATTGCCTTCGCCAACAAAGGATATGTTTGGCTTGTTCAAATGTCTTAAAGTTAAACCTATCCAGCTTCTATTGGTATGTACCAGAAAGGAAACGGAGGTGTCAAAAAATAACAAATTCCTTTGAAGGTCTATTGGGTCAATCGAATTAACATTTATTATTCCACTTACTATGTTGATTTGATCTTCCAGTAATAAATTTTGAAATCCAAAGTCCTTAGAGCCAACCCCAAACGACAGACTCGGTCGAAAAGTCCAACTGTCAGTAAGCTGCACCCGATAGGCGTAATTCAAATTGAACTGTGAAAAATTGTATCTGGTTTGAGTCTCCTTGTGATTGAGAAAACTAATTCCAATTCCACTGTTCATTTGTTCAAACCAATCGCTGAGATAGGCAAATTGAGTATTGATACTAAAATCTAACCCAGGCCACTGAACTTTGTGAATAATCCCTGCTTTTGTACTTTCTGAACTTCCAGTAAAACTGGTATTGACAGTTTCTGGAATCATAAAGAACTGGCTATAAATAGGGTCTTGGGCCTTTACCGAAACAGTGAAAAGAAGTAGGATAATGTATTTGACGTTTTTCATACCTCAGTTTCTATTTTAATAATGTAATTGGCCCGTTATAGTTGACTTCAAGACCTTGGAATGTCGTTGCTTTAATGACAATGATATAATTACCATTTTCGGCTGGTCGACCATCAATAAATCCATCCCAACCATACAAATCTTCTCCTGTTTCCAAGAACAGCAGTCCACCCCAAGTATCGTAAATACTCATGGTAACCTCCGTCATACAGTTAAATACTGGACGGATGGTGTCATTAATACCATCCCCATTTGGTGTAAAGGCATTAGGAACCACCATTTCGTAACCTTTGGTAATGACAATGTTTTCTGTAATCGAATAGCTGCAACCGTAAGGATAATTGACGGTTTGGGTTACTGCATAAGTTCCTGGTTCAAGGAATATGTGGCTCGGATTAGGCTCATTCAAAATTGCTGTTCCGTCGCCAAAATCCCAATCTACGCTAACGACGTCTCCTGAAGAGGTATCCGTAAATTGGATAGGATCATTAAAGGACAATACGTTACAGAACATTGAACTAGGCGATGAATATGTAAATGAAGGGTCACCCAATTCTTCCAGGTCTACAACTACATCCACTTCAATGGGAGGACAACCGTTAGCCAAGCTCTCCATATCGTGAATAAAGGCAGTATAAGTTCCTGAAACAGTGGTTTGCATACATTGTTGAGTTGCAGGATTGCACGCATCGCCTCCTGACCAAGTAATGGTATAAGGTGGAGTTCCTCCATCAACAAAAATGTAGTTGGTTTGCGTTATGGTTTGAGCTTCACAATCTACGCTTTGAACAGATGTAATGAAAGCATCAATTGCCGGTGGACGAGTCAGAACAATTACCTCGTTTTTGGTCGGACAAGAATTGTCATCTGTTACTGTAACCGAATAGGTGCCATCCGAAAGATTCTCCCAACACCATTGCCCGTTGCCGTAAGAGACCCAACCAACACCAACAGGAACAGGATTCGTTCCTCCAGTAATGGTAATGCAAATCGATCCATTGGTATAGGTCCAATCGGGGGAGCACGTTGGGTCTGAAATAGAATCAACAGTAAAAGTCAATTCCTCAGGTTCGTTAATCTGAATACTATCGGAATAGATGCAACCATTGGCATCAGTTACGGTAAAAACAAAAAGACCTGTCGTAACAACAAAATTTCCATCACCAGTATAAGGTGGTGTTCCACCTGAGGCCACAACATCGATAGTAGCCGTTCCTCCAAAGCAAGGAATGGGGCTAATAACATTCGCAACGGCTGAAAGAACAGGAGGTTCGACAACAGTTACAGAGACTACCGTACTACATCCATTGCTGTCCGTAACGGTAATGTTGTTCACTCCAGCCGCAAAGGTATAGGTACCAGTTCCCGTGTAAGGCGGCACTCCTCCTGTGGCTGTAATGTTATAAGTCTCGGTGTCTCCGTTACAATCAATAGGGTTAGAAATTAGGGTCGCAGTACCAGTCAATAATGTTGGCTCTGTAAGTCTATAATTGCGTATGATATCAGTAGGACAATTTGAATCGGTAACGGTCAAAATATAATCTCCAGCAGGTAAGTTGTCGAATTCTAAAATGTTTGGAGTTGAAAGATCGCTATCGACAAAGTTTGTTAAAGCTGCATTTTGAAATACATAGGTGAAAGTACCCGATCCTCCCGATATATCAACATGGACATAACCATCAGATAGTCCATTACAACTGATTTCAAAGTTGTTGTAATCCGATATGATTTCGTTCAAGACAATAATTGGTGAATTCAAATTCTCAATGGTGTATATGGGCGAAGTAAACTCACAACCATTATCATCGATTACAACCAGGACATAGTTGCCTTCACAAGCATTGGTCAATATGTCTGAGTTAGTTTCAACAATGACATCAAAAATGTTAGAACCTGAAACTGATTCGGTATACCATTCCATTGAGGCATAAGGCGCAGTTCCTCCACTGATTCCAAGGTCTATATATCCATCGCAAGGCGGAACATTTACATTATTACAAGAAATGTTCAGCAAAGTTTCCAATTGAAAATCAATAGGTGTTGGGGGTACGATGGAATATTGGAAAACGTAAGAGCATCCAAAATCGTCAAATACCGTTACTTGATAATCACCTGGGCACAGATTGTATTGATCTTCATCTGTCGGATTGGGTAATGCGACTGTAG
>JALRKI010000128.1 GCA_023254815.1 Flavobacteriaceae bacterium | reverse complement strand
ACCACTAGTTAAAATACCACTTCTTGTAACAGTAAATACAAATGTTGTTGTACCACTCTCTCCTTCATAAGCTGAAACTGGTGCAGAAATATCAAAATTTGTATCATCATTTGTTACAACTGTTGTTGCACTTGCAGTAGTAATTGAACCTATAGAGTTATTAGAAATTGTTAAAGTAAAATTCTCATCATTTTCATCGAGTCCTCGAACATGAGCCTGCTCTTTGCCATATCTTTGTATCGAGGCGGCAAAATCCAGATAAACGGCTTCACCTGTAGCATTTACGCCATGGCCTTCGTCGCAGCGTTCTTTTGCTGCCCTAGAGGCAACATCTCGTGGCACCAAATTACCAAAAGCCGGATAGCGTCGTTCCAAATAGTAATCGCGATCTTCTTCAACGATGTCAGTAGGTCTAAGTCTACCTTCGCGAACAGCCTGAGCGTCTTCTAATTTTTTAGGAACCCATATTCGTCCGTCATTTCTCAATGATTCTGACATCAAAGTCAGCTTTGATTGATGGTCTCCTGAAACGGGAATACAGGTAGGATGAATCTGAGTAAAGCATGGATTAGCAAAATAGGCTCCTTTGCGGTGAATTTTCCAAGCTGCAGAAACATTGCTTCCCATGGCGTTGGTGGACAAAAAGAATACGTTGCCATATCCGCCTGAAGCTATAACAACAGCGTGAGCCGAATGCCTCTCAATTTCTCCAGTCACCAAATTACGAGCAATGATACCTCTGGCCTTTCCATTTACCTTAACCAGATCCATCATTTCGTGACGGTTAAACATTTTTATCTTGCCCCGACCGATTTGACAATTCATTGCAGAATATGCTCCAAGCAGCAGTTGTTGACCTGTCTGTCCTTTGGCATAAAAAGTACGTGAAACCAAAACACCGCCAAAAGATCGGTTATCGAGCAAGCCGCCATAATCTCTTGCAAAAGGAACACCTTGTGCCACACATTGATCGATGATATTTGCCGACACCTCAGCCAATCGATAAACATTGGCTTCTCGGGAACGATAATCGCCGCCCTTCACGGTATCGTAGAACAACCGTTGGGTTGAATCTCCATCACCTTGATAGTTTTTAGCAGCATTGATTCCACCTTGAGCAGCAATTGAATGAGCGCGACGAGGAGAATCTTGAAAGCAAAAAGTCTTAACGTTGTACCCTAATTCAGCCAAGGTAGCGGAGGCCGATGCACCCGCTAGGCCAGTCCCCACAACAATGATATCAATTTTTCGCTTATTGACAGGATTAACCAAATCAATGTTGTTTTTGTGATTGGTCCACTTGTCTTTTAAAGGGCCCTTTGGAACATTTGAATTCAACGTTGACATAATCAATAGGGTTTAGTGGGTAAAGTGATGAAAAAGGGCGATGCCGATAAATCCAGCTGGAATAATATAGGAATAGATCAGTCCTATGGTTTGAAGTATTTTTTTGCGTCCCCAATTACTGCCCACAGATTGGAAAGCCGAAGTAAAACCGTGATTGAGGTGTAGCGCTAAAAATACAAAAGCCACAGAATAAGCTCCTACCCGATATGGGTTGACAAACTTATGTCGAAGTTCTTCATAGTAGCGAAACCCTTCTACCCCTTGGGCAGTCCCAGACCAATCGCCTTGAATAAACTTGGTATTAACCTCTGGAAGCCAAAAATCAACAAAATGCAATGCCATAAATGCTAGGATGACTAACCCGCTGAAAAGCATGTGACGACTCACCCACTTGGCATTGGCAGCCCCATTATAGGTGACATAGGTTTGACCTTTGGCGCGCCGATTTTGGATGTCCAAAACAAACCCCATAAGAAAATGAAAAACAACCCCAAAAATTAATATTGGTTGCAATACGAATTGGACTAGTGGATTGGTTCCCATAAAATGGGAAACCTCATTGAAAGCGTTTGGATTGATAACCGACAGACTATTGATAGTGAAATGTTGCAGCAAAAAAACCATCAAGAAAAAGGCAGATAGCGCCATCGCTACTTTACGCCCTATTGAAGTTTGAAACAATTGCGCCATAAGTGGTCTCAAATTTAGAATCACAAAAGTACGCTACAACAATGGCTAGAGCAAATCCTATGAAATAAAAAACTAATTTAAATTGATTTTAAATTATTGCTTCTATTCTTTCTCCTCAAAGTCTGAGTACTTATGCTATGCTACTCAATGACCAATTCCTGACTGGCATTACCGATCCTGACCTTGTAAGTGCCTTTAGCCAAATAGACCACACCGTTGTCGGCAGGCTTGGGCGCACTGTTTTTAAGTTTTTTTAACGCCTTTTCAGAGTAACTCAAGTCATATTGAACAGCATTCAATCCCTTCTCGGCCGATACTTGACTGCTATAAACTTCGTTACCCTCCTTATCTGTAATCAAGAATTGCAAGGATTGAGCAGTTTTGCTGTAATAGGAAATATTTTGTTCCGGAGCATTAGCCGCTCTAAACTGGCTCCACTGCCTTCCCCAACTAGGAGATTTTTTCGTCTTCTCTAATTCAAATACATAAACACTTTGGTCCAAGACCTCTTTAGTCAACGCCTGCAAGGCATCTATTTCGGCACGGTAAATACTCCGACCATGTGTTCCCACCAAAAGATGATTGGCAGTTTTTTGAATTTTCAAATCATGAACGGCAACATGAGGCATACCGCCAGACAAAGCATACCATGAGGCTCCAGAATCAAGGCTTAGATAGAGGCCGTAATCTGTTCCGACATAAAGCATGTCTTCACGCACTGGGTCTTCAACGATTACGTTGACAGGAGATGCTGGAATGTTTCCTGAAATTTCAGTCCACGTAGTTCCCAAATCATTACTGCGATAGATGTAAGTTTTGAAATCGTCCCATCGGTAGCCATTGAGGGTGACGTAAATCCTGTTTTGATCGTGCTCCGATGCCACCACTCTAGAAACCCATAAGTCCTTTGGAAAACTATCAGAAATCTTAGTCCAATTGACCCCACCGTCTTGAGTCAAATGAACATAGCCGTCATCACTACCAACCACGATTTGTCCGAATTGAAAAGGAGACTCACTGATGGTGGTTAAAGTGCCATATGCCACATTGCCCTTTTTACCGCCAGTGGTTAGATCAGGACTGATGACAGACCAATCATTGCCTTGGTTCATGGAGCGCAATAATTTATTGGCTCCATAATAAAGTATGTCTTGATTATGAGAAGACAATAATACAGGGGTTTGCCAATTGAATCGGTAAGGATTGTCTCCCAATTCATGCTTGGGTTGAATATAGACAGACTCTTGGGTATTCAGGTTCAAACGGTAGTAGTTGCCAAATTGATAGCCTGTATAAACTACCTTAGAATTTCGATTGTCAATTTGAACTTGCATTCCGTCTCCCCCCATGATGAACTTCCATGGATATTGGCCAT
>JALRKI010000172.1 GCA_023254815.1 Flavobacteriaceae bacterium | reverse complement strand
CCCGATTTAAATAGTTTTGCCATTGCTCTGCAACCCTATCGATGGACAAATGTGCTACACTTGTTTTGGCGTTGGATTTGCAAAATTGGTAAAGTGATTGGTCAAAGATAAGCCGATTCATAGCCTCAGCAAAAGCTTGAGGATCGTTATTTTGAACTAACAATCCGTTTTCTTCATGAGTCACTATTTCAGCGGGCCCCGATGCGCAATCTACAGAAATTACGGGAACTCCAAGTGACAAAGACTCTATGAGAGCACGAGGAAATCCTTCAAATCTGCTCGTTAAGCACACCATAAGAGCTGCATTGATAATAGGGTACGGATTGTCTACAAAAGGTTTCCATATAAGGTTGTCCGTTAGGCCAAGATCATGTGCATATTGTTTTAACCCCATTTCGTCTGGACCAGACCCAAGTAAAACCAAGTCGATTTGATGCTCTCGGAGTTTTGAAAGCTGAAAAGCATTGAGCAATAGTTTGATGTTTTTGCTTTGATCTTCCAGTCGACCGCTATAAAGAATGTACTTACTCGGAAGATCAAAGAAATCAACCTCTTGCTTCATTGAATGGTTAAACTCTTGAACGGCATTCGGTATAGTCACAACAGACCATATGCCTAACTCGGAATTGGCCTTATCGGCTGCTTTTTTCGAGACTGCAACAAGGCGTCGATTTTTGTATAACCAGCGATTAAAGGACTTTCTCGTAGTGAATACTTTATCAAAGTTGAAATTGCGGATTAAATAAATAGTTGACTTAGGATAAAGCCATTTTACAACTATCAGCTCCCTTAATGGGCTAACCCGTGCTCTATTATCTATTATTAAGTCAAATTGTTCTCTTCGGAGAAAACGACGAAAAACCAACAGCTTTTTGACGCGGGTAAAAAACGGATGAAAAGACGATCGAACCTTGTGAATTTCAAACAATTTGCCAGCAAACTCATAAGATTCTCCAGGCAAAACAGTTGCAATAAAAACCTCATAGCCTAACCTTTGGAACACAAAAGAAAGAATTGCCGAAGAACGTTGCGCACCGCCATGACTTAGAGAAGAAGCTACGATACAAACTTTCTTTTTGTCTGAATATTGGTGCATTTAAAGTTATATTTGGACAAATGTAAACATTAATGAAGATTCTTCTGCTTGGCGAATACAATGCTTCACACTTCAATTTAAAGCAAGGTCTGCTAGCGTTGGGTCATGAGGTTCTCTTGGTAGGACATGGAGACGGATTTAAAAAACGTCCTGCAGACATCCTGTTCAAGCAAAAGTTTCAAGTAGGATTTTGGTATTATATCCGAAGAGTTGTTCATGTGCTTTCAGGAATTGATTTAAACAGCATGAATATTGCCAGACAATTCAGGATAAATCAAGATAAGTTCAGGGGTTTTGATGTTGTTCAGTTGATTAATGAGCGACCATTTGGTTGTCTTCCAAAAACCGAGACCAAACTATTGTCATTTATTTTTAAGCACAATCAAAAAGTGTTTCTACTGTCCAACGGCACTGACTATATCAGCGTTAAATTTGCCTTAGAAGGAAAATACAGATACGGTATTCTTACCCCCTACTTCAACAAACGAGGAACTCGAAAGGACTTTCTTCCTGCTCTTATCTATCTCAGCGCTGGGCACAAGGCGCTTCACAAATTTGTATATCGTAATATTAAAGGAGTTTTTTCTTCCGACTTGGACTACTTTCTACCTTTAGAAGGCCATCCCAAACATTTAGGTCTTATGCCTCATCCTATCTGGCTTGAAAATCTGCCATTTCAAAGTTTAGATACTTCTAAAAAAATTGTCATTTTCCATGGTATCAATTCAAAAAATTACTTCAAAAAGGGTAATGATATTTTTGAGGAAGCGCTTAAAAAACTCCAATTGACACATTCTGATAAGGTTATAATCAAAACTGTTAGAGATCTTCCACATCAAATATACTTGGAATCGTACAATGATGCTCACATCATTATGGACATGGTATATGCCTATGACCAAGGGTATAATGCTTTGGAGGGAATGGCAAAAGGCAAGGTCGTTTTTACTGGTGCTGAGAAAGAATGGTTGGATTATTACCAATTGAAAGAAGATCAAGTTGCTATTAACGCCCTCCCTGACGCGAACCAGATATACGAGAAACTCTGCGGCCTAGTTGAAAATCCTGAAAGGATCACCTCAATAGGCAAAGCCGCTCGAGCATTTGTTGAAAAAATACACGACGCTCATCTCATCGCCTCGAGAAGTGTCAGGATTTGGCAAGCGCATTAATTCTCGAAAAATGTCTCTTAATGAGGAAGGCCACAAAACCAAAATAGATGATATATCTGAAAAAATGGGCCATAACTACTCCTTCGGTACCGAACAATGGTATCAGCAACAACGACAAACCGAAGAAAAGAATCATCGACACAACTTCTGACGCAATAAAGCTTCTTATCATCTTTTTAGCCAAAAATTGGTGTGCTACAACAACAGCTGCAAGCCGAACAAAATCACCTAAAAGCTGCCATTTGAACAAGGGTTCCATACCTTCGAAATTGGGATATATCAGCTGGACAACATAATCCCTAAATACAAATATCACGAGCATGCCCAAACCGAACAGCGGTAATAAAGTTTTGTAGATGTGGATGACTTCCTTTTTAAAGCTAAAACCAGTTGTTATTTTGGCGAATTTAGGTATCACATACAAACTGAATAGGGCTGTAGAAAAAACCATATAATTTTTGGAAATATTTGTAATCGCTGTCCAATAGCCCGCTTCTTTTATATCCAAGGACTTTTCGAGCATTTCTCTCAAATAGATTTCGACAGAATTGAGTAAAATATTTGAGACGAACGACATGAGGGTAAATGCCAGTAAAGCCTTACCATAATGATCATCCCATTTCGGTCTAATGGAGCTAATCAAGGGTTTTAAAGTCTTCCCAAAAATAAACACTAGGGTCAATAATTGAATGACTGGCCCAATAGAAATAGCGATTAATACTCCCTTTAAATGATTGAAATATAACCCAACCAAAGTTAAAATAGCAGAAATGATATAGGCTACTAGTTCAATGATGGCATATTTCCTCACCCGGGACAACCCATGAACAACGGCATTGAAAATCCGTTGTAAACCAATCGCCGGAGCAACAATGGCTAAAATATAGAACACCTCGGCAAATTGCGGTCCATCGAAAAACCTTATTGAAAATGTCTCTGCAAATGCCACTAAAACCAACGAAGAAACCAAACTCCCGCAAAGAGCAAATAAAAATGAGGTTGATAACAACTTCTTTAATCTGCTTGGCTCTTTCTCATTTTCAGAAACAAACTTAACCATGCCATTGAAAATACCCATCGAAGTAAAGCTCGTTAGCATTGCCAAAATATTGCGCACGTCTCCAATCTTCGCTATTCCGTACTCCTCTAAAGATTTTGCCAATATCCTTTGTATTGCCAGTGTTATAGTCAATCGGATTGCTATGACCAAACTATTGGCACTAACAACTCTCAGTAAAAAATTTGCTTTCAATTCTTTGATCCAACTCATAATGTAAAAGAATTTACGGCTGAAATGACATGGTCAACTTGATCAGTAGTCATGACCGGACTGATAGGTAAGCTAACCTCCGTTCTACTTATATGGTCAGTAATTGGCAAATTTAAATCAACCCAATGAGTAAATACTTGTTGACGATGTATTGGAATTGGATAGTGCACCATCGCGGTAATTCCGTTGTTATCAAGGTGATGGATAATTTTTCTTTGATAATTCGAACGGAGCGCAAAGATGTGCCACACGTGGTCTTTTTGTTCTGAATAAAAGGGTAATTCAATCAATGGGTTTTCAATTTCTTTAAGGTAGCGACTAGCAATTTTTCGACGATTTTCATTATCGAAATCGAGAGACTTTAATTTAATGCTTAAAAAGTAAGCCTGTATTTCATCCAAACGAGAATTAGTACCAAAAACAACAGACTCGCTTCTGTTGATGCGCCCATAGTCTCTGAGTTGACGCACTAATTCGGCGAGTTCTTTATTATCGGTGGTAACCGCGCCTCCGTCTCCCAAAGCGCCCAAATTTTTTGTAGGGTAAAAGCTAAAGGCTGCTGCGCTCCCGATGTGACCTGCCTTTATATTCTTACAGTTTTGAGCACCATGCGCTTGAGCAGCGTCTTCGATGCACAACAAGTCATACTTTTTACAAAACGAAAGCAGAGACTCAGAATCGACCAATTGCCCATACAAGTGTACTGCCAATACTGCCTTAACTTCAGGAGTATATTTACTTTCCAGGTCGATAAAATCGATGTTAAAGGTCTCTATATTGGGCTCGACCAACACAGGAATAAGACCACACTTCAAGATAGACATTACTGAGGCAATGTAGGTATGCGAGGGGACAAGAATTTTATCTCCAGGCTTTAATTGACCTAAATGAATGTACGATTGAAAAATTAAACTCAACGCATCCAATCCAGAACCAACTCCTATTGCGAATTTAGTTCCACAATAGGAAGCAAAGTCTATTTCAAACTTGGTCAATTGGTCTCCCAAAATATAGCGTCCGCTAGACATCACGTCGCTCCAGCCCTTTTGGAAGGGCTTCTCAAAACGAGAGTTGATCAATTGCAAATCGATAAACGGTACCGTCATAGCTGAAATTCAAAATGGGATAAGAAATATTCTGAACAGCCAAGCTCTTGCTTTTGCTTCCACAATCCTTGATTAATCCCCGAAGGATGATTACTTCTTACTGATCCCATGTCAAAGTAACGGAATCCAAGCGAATCGTATTGCTGAATAAGACTAATAAACAGAAAATCCAAGGCGTAGCAATCTTCGCCAGCGTCTGTAGTGGCACCGTATTGCGATTTCACAACACCGTCATTCACAAATAAGGTGATACCTGCGAGTATCTCACCATCCTTAAAGATGCAATATTGAAGAATATTTTCAGGGAATAAATTTGCCAATCTCTGGATTTCATCCAAACTATGAACAGGAGCCACGTTGTGCTTTGATTGTAATCTAGGGATCAAAACTGATTTATAAATTACTTCAAGATAAAAAACTTGATGTTGAGTATTATAGTAAATTTAAAAATTTAGATTGTAGATTCTTAATACTTGATAGTTTTGGTAAAATGGAGCAATTTTTTAACATAAGTGATATTGTTTTTTTAGGAGGTTCTCTCTTAAAAAAAGGAGGACATAATCCAATTGAGGCTGCTACGGCTAACTGTGCAATTATTACTGGCTCTAATGTCTTTAATTGGCAAAATCTATATGAAGACATGGTAGAAAAAGATGCTTGTATTATGGTTAATGAAGTCAAAGAATTTGAAACAAAGGTAATAAATTTAATTGAGAACAAAAATTTAGTTGAAAACTTAAAAATAAATGCACTTA
>JALRKI010000010.1 GCA_023254815.1 Flavobacteriaceae bacterium | reverse complement strand
CCTCCATCGGATGCTGAGGCAATAGAGACCATTCCAGATGCGACTGCTGCCGCAGAACCGCCACTGGAACCACCCGGTGAATGATCGGTATTCCAAGGATTCCTTGCAGGCCCTAAAAGCAGAGACTCTGTCACTCCCAATAGTCCAAACTCGGGTGTATTGCTTTTACCGAGTGAAATCAGTCCCATATCAAATGCAGCCTGGACATTGGAGGAATTTTTATTGGCAATGCGATTTGCAAACATGCGAGAACCACCCGTGGCTCTGACACCTTTGTGATTAAGGAGATCTTTTATGAGGTAGGGAACACCCGGAAAAGGTCCTTTCCCATCGTGATTTTTTGCAGCCAATAATGCTTCATCAAAAGACCTGGTGACCACTGCATTCAGATATCCATCCACAGCTTCAATTCTATTGATGGCTGACATCACCATCTCTTGAATGGAGACTTCTCCTTTTTTAATGAGTTCTGCCTGTGCGGTTGCATCCATCATGAAGAAAGGATCATTTTCTGCAAGTATCTTCTGGATGGAAACAAGATTAGATAACCCAAGTGCCAATCCTGATTTGAGGAGCATTCTTTTCGAATTATTTGGCGTGGTCATTTTCAGATCAACTCCTGCACATTTTCGGGCGGTCTGCCTATGATTGCTGATGATTCATTGAAGACGATTGGACGCTCAATCAGAATTGGGTGCTCAATCATGATTGAGATTAAATCATCGTTAGAAATACTCGATAAATCAATGTTCAACTCTTTGATGATTGACTCACTCTTTCTGACCAGATCAGAAGCTTTCATACCCAATTTCTCAAGCAATGAGTTTAATTCAGATCCATTAGGCGGATTCTTAAGATAGAGAATTATTTCTACTTCAATATTCTGGCTTTCAATTATTTCTAATGTCTTCCTTGACTTACTGCATCTTGGATTGTGAAAAATTGATAAAGCCATCAAAAGTTACATCCTTTGTGCACCATCGAGATCAATACATCTGCCTGAGTAGTAATCATTCATAAAGATAAACTCAGCTGCTTGAGCAACTTCATCCGGCTCTCCAATTCTGCCCACAGGAACCATTTTTGAAAGCTTTTCTTTAACATTGTCTGGCATCCCAGCAACCATCTCTGTATTGATAAATCCTGGAGCGATTGAGTTTACTCTAATGCCGTACTTTGAGAGCTCCTTTGCCCATACAACTGCCATAGATTGAACACCTGCCTTCGTTGCTGAGTAATTTGTTTGACCAAAATTTCCGTGCCTAGCAACACTCGAAATATTAATGATCACACCGCCTTGCCCGCCTTCAATCATGTGTTGAGCAGCCTCTCTGCCACACAAAAATACACCCGTTAGATTGATATCTATTACTGCTTGCCATTCCATGATACCACCGAGTAGGTTGTTCGTGTTTGCAAATCCCAATTGTTGCATTACGGCACAAGCTTGTGCGCTTCTAGCGCCCGATCGGCAATAAACAAAATAGTGAACCGATTGGTCTAAAGTCTGCAATTTTTCCATGAAATTGTGGGGATCTGAAATATTGATATTGACCGCATTCGGAATCATGCCTTCTGCAACTTCTTCTGGTGTTCTAACATCTAAAATTACCGCATTTTGATTCTCGGAGGCCAGTTTAGACCAGTCTTGTTGAGATAAATTTGCCATGAATACATTGATTATATAAGATACAATATTACTAAATTTTAAAGCAGCTTAGCGGTTAAACAATAATTTAATTTAACAAACAATTGTGAAGTTTGAGCAACAAAACCCGTTTAATATTGATAATTTTGAAGGTTAAAAAAATAAACATGAAAAACTACTTTTTATCCTTGATTGCCCTAAGTTTCTTTTCACTTGGATTTTCCAACTCCATAAAACCCATTCCTGTAAAACTTTCTGACAGTAAAGTGTCTTGGAAAGGCTATAAAGTTACAGGGTCACACCGTGGAGAAATAGCCATGACTTTTGGCGAATTGATCCTTGAAGATGGAGTCCTAAAAGGTGGAAAATTTGTAATAGACATGGCTTCCATTAATTGTACTGACCTTTCTGGTGAAAGCAAAGGCAAATTGGAAAATCACCTCAAGTCTGAAGATTTTTTCTCTGTGGCGAAATTTCCTGAAGCAACCATGGAAATTACTTCGGTAAGTGGTACTGGCTCCTATTACGACGTGGTTGCAGATCTCACCATCAAAGGGAATACAAATTCTGTAAAATTTAATATCACCTTGACTAAAGATAAGGCTTACGCCAGATTGAAAATCGATCGATCTGAGTTTGACGTGAGATATGGTTCAAACAGTTTCTTCGAAAACTTGGCGGATCGGGCGATCTATGACGATTTCGACCTTGATGTCGTTCTGTCGTTCTAAGAACTGTAAGATCAATTTATAAATCCCGTTTCGACGGGATTTTTTATTTAACAAAAACTGGTGCCAAAGGAGTTGACTCTGAAGCTAAATATCGATAGCCATCGACTTCAAATTGTTTCAAGTCATCCACGGTTTTAATATCATTCTCTACAATAAAACGAGTCATCAATCCTCTTGCATATTTCGCAAAAATGGCAATGGTTTTTAACTCGCCATTTTTCATCACTTTAAATTGAGGAGAAACTATTTTGCAATTGAGTAGTTTGGTGTCAACTGCTTTGAAATACTCGTTACTGGCCAAATTTATCAAGAGATCATCTTCCCCCAGGTCGTTCTGCAAAGCCCTAGAAATCTTGGTTTTCCAATAGGCGTAGAGATTAGCGTTCTTTCCTACTGGAAACTTAGTTTTCATTTCCAATCGATAAGGTTGAATAAGGTCTAACGGCTTCAACAAGCCATATAATCCCGAAATTATTAATAAGGTTTCTTGCAATTTAGGAAGAAGTTTGGGATCCAAGGAGTAAACGTCTAAACCTTTGTAGACATCCCCATCAAAGGCAAAAACTGCCTGACGCGCATTGCTAGGGCTGAAAGGAAGAGACCAGTTTTGATTTCTTTCAAAATTGAGTTGCCCCAAAGTTGGTGAAATGTCCATTAATTGTGCTAATTGTTTTGCCGATTTCTTTTTAAGCGCTCTGTTTATGGTTTCCGAATCAGACAAAAAGGCACTTTGAGTGAATTTATCCGTAATTAATTTTCTATCAAAATCTAGTGATTTAGCTGGAGAGACAACGATTTTCATGTAATAATTTTTTTCAAAAATAAGGATAACAAAGGACTATGGAAAAAGGCTCTATGTTTGGGCATGAATTGCATAATTCCTCCATTTTTCCACACACTGTTTCATGTCCTCAGGTAATGGAGCTGAAAACGAAAGACGCTTTCTAGTAACTGGATGCTCAAATCCCAAGGTCTGTGCATGTAAACCCTGCCTCGGCAAAACAGAAAAACAATTTTGCACAAATTGTTTGTACTTAGTAAAAGTAGTGCCCTTTAATATGAGATCACCTCCATAGCGAGCATCGTTGAACAAAGTATGTCCTATATGTTTCATGTGAACTCTAATTTGGTGCGTTCTACCAGTTTCTAATCTACAAGTCAACAAAGTAACATATCCCAATCTTTCTTGAACTTCATAATGCGTTACAGCCGGCTTGCCTTTGTCGGCGTCCTCTCCCAAAAAGACAGTATTTTGGAGCCTATTTTTTGGGTGACGTCCAATATTACCCTCTATGGTTCCAGTATCTTGCTCAACTACACCCCAAACCAAAGCGGTGTAGGAACGCTCCGAGGATTTGTCAAAAAACTGTTGTGCCAAATGAGTCATGGCCA
>JALRKI010000151.1 GCA_023254815.1 Flavobacteriaceae bacterium | reverse complement strand
TGGTCACTAAACCCTCCAGTAAATCCTGAGGCATCAAAACTTCGGAAAGGATACCCTTTGTAACGGCCTATTGGAGTGACCAAAAAATTGGCATTAAAAATACCGGCACGATAGTAGCGATAACTGCTGTAATCATCCTTTAAAAGGGGCTCAGAGAGTAATATTTGATCGAACAAACTCCACTGGTCTCTATAGGCATTTGAACCTATACCATGTTTAAAGATTAACTCCATCGGATTGTACAAGTCTTTCAAGTCAAGTTTAGATTTATCACTTTTGGCACTCAATTCTATCTTAACACTTCGATCAACGGGATTGTCGTTCAAATCTCCCATTACAATTATTTTAGCGTAGGGGTCAACCGATTGCAGAGAATCGACCATGCGTCGGGCATTTTTGGCAGCAGCAATGCGCCTCGGTCTTGTTTTGAGCTCTCCTCCAGACCTTGATGGCCAATGATTGACTATGAAGTGCAGCTCTTCTCCATCAAAGAGGCCACTGACCAAAAGTTGATCCCTAGTAAATATGCGGTAGCCATCTTCACGGTCAAAGAGTTTTACTTCGTGAGTACTGACGCGTGTAGGCACAAATAGTTTTTTCTGATAAATTAGTGCAACATCAATGCCTCTTCTATCGGGAGAGTCAAAATGAATAATCCCATAATCATGCTCATTCAAACACTCTTCCTTCAACAGATCTTCAATGACGTTTCTGTTTTCCACTTCAGCTAATCCTACAACAACTGGGGCATTTACACTCCGCGAAAGGCCAATTTGCGATAGAGCTCGCGCCATGTTTTTTACTTTTTGTCGATAGACTTCACCGCGATGATAATTGATTTCCATTATTGGACTAGATTCGTCATTTTTCAAAGGATCATTTATGGTGTCAAAAAGATTTTCAAGGTTGTAAAAGGCAACAGTGTGGATTTCAAACTTTCTGTCCTTTTGTGCCAAAATAGGTTGAATCAACAAATGAAAACAAATCGATGTTGCAAAAAGTCGTAATTGGGGCGCAGTCATGACAATAAATTCTAATTAAAAGTACTCTTTTGAACATATTGCTTCAAAATTTGTACCTCAATAAACTGCCTATTTTGTTCAATTTTTTTAACCCTTGGCGTAATTTTTGATAATATTTTGGTCCCATATCTTGAACAAATGAACAGATTTTTTCACTTGTTTGGGTTGTTTTGGGTTGTTTTCAATGGTTGTTTTTGTCAAAACACGACTGTACTCGGAACTGTAGTTCAGGTCAATACGAGCATTTCTATTGCTGGTGTAAGAGTATCTCTTGAAGGTACAAATATCAGAACCCAAACTGATGCCCAAGGTAATTTTGAATTTTCGGAAAACCTTCCTCTAGGAGAGCAGGAATTGATTTTGATAAAGGAAGGATATGAATCTGCGAAATTCCCAATTCTGATACACAATAATCAAGTACTCACCTTGAATCAATTGTTCATGCATCCTAGTATGATGTATGAGGATGACCGATATACGATTTCCCTTTCTGAAGAAGAATTGACAAATGACACAAGTTCTGCAGATAATATTGCGGGCTTACTCCAATCGTCCCAAGACATATTTTCTAGAACTGCGGCATTTGATTTTGGCCCTTCCTTTTTCAAAGTTCGTGGGTTGGGCTCGGATCAGGGAATCATGTCCATCAATGGAATCACCATGAATAAATTTTCTAACCATCGGCCTCAATGGAGCAATTGGGGAGGGCTTAATGATGTCCTTAGAAATGTTGAATATTCCAGCGGTTTTAAACCTTCGGTGCACAGTTTTGGTGCGCCATTAGGGTCCACAAACATCAGCACAAAAGCTTCTGAATACCCCTCAGGAGGTCGAATCACTTACTCGTCATCAAATAGGTCTTATGCCAATCGCTTGATGGCCACCTATGCTTCTGGATTGGTTAAAGGTGGCTGGGCCTATGCTGTTTCCGTAGGAAGACGTTGGAGTGAAGAAGGCTATCAAGATGCCACATTTTATGATGCCAATTCGTTTTTTTTGTCCTTAGAGAAAAAAATTAACAACCAGCACAGTGTCTATTTGACAGGAATCTACACTCCTAACTCTCGAGGAAAATCCTCGCCCAACACTCAGGAAGTTTATGATTTGAAAAACACCAAATACAATGAGTATTGGGGCTATCACGATCAGGAAAAACGCAACAGCCGAGTAAAACGTATTGAAGAACCCATTTTGTTTATCGGACACCAGTGGCAGATCAACAGTGGGTTGGATTTGCTAACCAATGCCTTATTTCAATTTGGATCAACGGGCAACCTTCGTTTGGATTTTGCCAATGGAGCCAATCCTAGCCCTGCCTACTACCAACGTCTGCCCAGCTATGCCCTTGCCAACCCCAATGGACCGGATTATAGTCAAGCCTTTCTATTGCAAGAGGAATTTACTGCAAATGGACAAATAGACTGGAATCGAATTTACGACGCCAATTTGACCAATAGCAGTATGGGATTGGACGCTTCCTATGTTTTGTCTGAAGACAGGAATGAAGATCAATTTTTCGCAATAAGCTCAGCTTTAAATTGGAAAATTAGCGATCGTCTTAGGCTATTATCAAAAATTGACTATCGACAGTTGAGGTCACACAATTTTGCCTTAATTACAGACATGCTAGGCGGAACGACATATTCCAATGTCGATTCGTTTGAGGGCACTCAATTCGATTTGAATCGTCCCAACTCAGTGATTCAAAAAGGAGATGTGTTCCGTTATAATTATTTGCTGGAGGCAAAACAACCCAGTGTTTGGATACAGGCTGAGGGTAGTTTTGGAAAATGGGATTATTATGGAGGAATAAATTTTAGTCAAACCGTTTATCGCCGAGAAGGACTTTTTCGAAATGAGGCCAATTCCAATAATTCATTTGGCAAGGGACCCGAAGTGCGCTTTGAAGGCATTGGTGCAAAAGGTGGATTCACTTACAAATTCAGCGGAAAACACATCATAGATTTCAATGGAGCCTACATACTTCGAGCACCATCTTTGTCTAACACCTATACCAATGTGAGATATAACCATAATGTGGTTGGCACGAACTCGCAAGGCCCCATACCAGGAACTGCTTCAATTTCAGAGGAAAAAATACAGTCATTGGATTTGAATTATTTGTTTCGGACTAATCTCATTCACGCGAGATTGACAGCATTTTATTCAAAAATAATGGATGTAAACCAAACGTCAATTTATTATGCCGACGGGTTGGGAGGGTTCGAACAAACCAGTGAATTCATTCAAGAAGTACTTCAAGGGATTGACACCAAACATTTCGGAATAGAGTTTGGCGCTCAAGGCCAGCTGACTCCCGTCGTTATGCTCAATGCGGCCGTGGCCCTGGGGAATTATACCTTTGACAATAATCCGTTCCTTTATGTTGCTTCTGATGCGTCAACGGTACCTGTCGGAAGGACCTATTTGAAGAATTATAAATTAGCTTCAGGCCCTCAGTCCGTTTATTCATTGGGAATGGAATACCGTGACCCTAAGTACTGGTGGATGGGCCTTTCGGCCAATCTGTTTCAAAATACTTTTATTGACATCAGTCCGTTACAACGATCTTCAAATTTTTATACTGACCCTCGAGATGGGCTTCCGTTTATAGAATACGACCAGACTATAGCGCAAAAACTTCTTAAACAAGAACGATTCAATGACTATATCACGGTCAATGCTGTTGGAGGAAAATCATGGAAAATTGGCCAACGCTATTTGGGTCTTTTCATAAGCCTCAACAATCTATTTAATGAGCGCTATAGAACAGGTGGTTTTGAACAAGGCAGAAGCGCCAATTTCAGAACCTTACTCGATGACCTGTCTCGCCCAAAACGACTTTTTGGGCCAAAATATTGGTACGGTCAGGGGACAACCTATTTTGTAAACCTTAATCTCAGATTTTAAACCATAACATGTAATACTCTGAATTATGAAAACCAGTCAACTTAGCATCATTATTATTGCGGCCTCTTGCACAGTATTATCTTGTGTTAAAGAGGACAGCTATGACGTCCCAATAAGCTTGGGACAGAACAATAGTGCCAAATATGATGCCCTTTTGAATGCTCTCGAAAACGGGAGCAAATCTTTAATAAATATTGCCGATTTAAAAATGCTCTACAATGCGGAGCCTGTTGAAATTACATCAGAATTAGTGGTAAAAGGATATGTAAGCTCGAGTGATCGAACGGGAAATTTTTATAAAGAATTTTATATCCAAGACAAGCCAGAAAACCCTACTGCTGGTCTAAAAGTGTCTCTCAATATGCTGGACACTTACAATTTTGTAAATCTAGGGCGAGAGGTGTTTATCGATTTGAAAGGACTTTATTTGGGTGAAATCAATCACGGCGATGGTATAGTTGGATTGGGCGGAAAGGCCGAAGGGAATGAAATTGTTGAAATGACCGAACAAATGGCTTTGGAAGTCATAGTGAGATCGGTAGTAACAGAGCCTTTGGTGCCCGTAGTTCTCTCAATTTCATCGGTCAATCAGTCTCACATAGGCCAATACGTTTCTTTTGTTCATGTGCAGTTTCCGATAACCTTAGAAGGGCAATTCTTTGTCAACCCTGCTGATGATTATGATACCCAACGACCTCTTGAAAGCTGCGACCAGTCGACTACCTTTCTAATTGAAACGAGTGCATTCGCTGATTTTGCCCAAGATCAACTCCCCATCGATGGCTCTGGTCGCATTTGTGGGGTTATCACTAGAGACTACTACGGAGAAAATATGGTTTTGGTGCTGAACGACAAAGTTGATTTTGTAACAGATGGCTTCCGTTGTGACCCCTTATTCGTTGACGATTTTTCTAATTCTAATTTGAGTAAATGGACCACCTTTAGCGTTTCTGGCGATCAAACTTGGGGAATTACCAACTTTGGCAATCCTGGGCCTAGTGCTGTGATGTCTGGTTATTCGGGAGGGGCTTTGATAAATGAAGATTGGCTCATCTCTCAGGCCATTGACATGACCTCTGTCTCTTCGGGCACCCTGACTTTTCAAACCGTAAAACGCTACGCGGGACCTGATTTGGAGCTTTTCATGAGCACAAACTATGACGGGGCCAACCCTAATATGAACAATACTTGGATACCATTGTCAGCTGTTTTTGACTCTAACACGGGAAGTTGGTCTTCCTGGACTGATTCTGGTGAAATAGATGTCTCTGCAGCTGCAGGCTCGCAACTTTACATTGCATTCAAATACACATCGACTTCTTCTGACGCTTCCACTTTTGAGTTGGACAATGTATTGATAAAATGAGCAAAAAAAAAGCCTAGGACAATGCCTAGGCTTTTTGAAATGATATAATGAAAATTATTGTTTCGGATTACCTTCAATAATTTTGAATTCAGAGCGTCTATTGCTTTGGTGCTGTGCTTCGGTACAACTTTTACAGTCATCTTTTAACTCAGTTTCTCCTTTCCCAACGCCTTCAATGCGCGACTCATCAATACCTTTCGAAATGACGTATTGAACGGTTGTTTTGGCACGACGATCCGAAAGTCTCATATTGTACGAATCAGAACCTCTGCGATCGGTGTGAGATGTTGCATAGATTTTGATTTGAGGATATTTTTGCATTACCGCAACTAACTTGTCCAATTCGAACGCAGCCTTGGCAGTAATGTTGGACTTATCAAAGCCAAAATAAATTGGGTTCAACACTACCATATCCCCTACAATAAGGTTGTCAATTGGGTTTAAATTGAGGTCTACCGCAACTGATTCTTCAAAGGAGCCGGCCAAGTCAAGACTACCGTTTTCGTAATTTGTCATGCTTCCCTGCAATTTAGTATTGACATCACAGGGCAAATCAAGTGTTACTTGACCGTTGTCATCTGCTGTTGCCGTATAAACTAAGTTGTCGTCTCCGTCCCGCAGACTGACTAAAGCTCCGGCCAATGTTGCCCCTGTTGAGGCGTCTTTGACTGTAACCAAAACGCTGACATCACATATGGGTTCCAATTGTTTGAGGGCATATACATCGTCACTCCCTTTACCTCCTGGGCGGTTTGAAGAAACAAACCCTGATCCATTGGACTCGTCCAAATGAAAGGCAAAGTCGTCAGCAGCAGAGTTTACAGGAACACCTGCACTGCGAACTTTCATCATTTTACCACCAACCTCGCTGGTAAAAAACACGTCTAAACCTCCAAGTCCTAAATGCCCGTCCGATGAAAAATACAAGGTGCCAGAAGCACTGCTGAAAGGAAACATTTCCTGTCCTTCAGTGTTAACTCTTTGACCAAGATTTTCAGCTTCTCCTATGGAACCGTCTTGGTTGATTGCCGCTTTGTAGATGTCAAATCCGCCGTATCCACTTGGCATATCAGAAGCAAAGAAGAGGGTTTTGCCATCGGCGCTCACCGCAGGATTTTTTACTGAATAGGTCTTGCTATTCAAGGAAAGTGGAGTGGCTTCGCTCCAACCGGTTGATTGTTTTTCCGATTTAAAGAGTTGTAACACACTGTACTTATTGCGAGTCAATGAATCTTTGACAAACTCTTTTTCATAAAAACTTTCTCGAGAAAGATACATGGTATTGCCGTCTGGAGAAAAACTAACAACTCCCTCATGGAACTGAGTGTTTATGGTTGGTCCCATCAATTGTTCAGCGCCATAGCTGCCATCTTTTGAAGCAGTAAATTGGTAGATGTCAAGAAATGGCTCGTTGTTCCATCCATAGGTGCGTCTTTGACTATTTCGAGACGAGGTCACGAAAAGTTTGTCCCCTTGAAGTGTCCCTCCAAAGTCGGATCCCTCTGTGTTTAAATCGAGATTTTGAATGTTGAACTTTTGTCCTCCACCTACAATGCTCGGAATGTAGTTAGGATTGGCCAAAAAAGCAGTGGCACGCTGATCTCCAGGGCGCATGCTCGCAAATTCACGCATGGCAGCATTGGAGGCATCATATTTGCCATTGGCTTTGAGCATTTGAGCGTACTTGTATTTAAGTTCAGGATCATCCGAAGTTTCTAGGGCCTTGGCATAATAGGATTCCGCAGAAACGGTATTGAATACATTATAGTAGCAATCGGCCAAACGCGCATACACATAGGTATCGGCTTTTCCTTTGGACACTAATGACTCGTAATCGGCGGCAGCTTTTACAAACTCCAAACGACTGAAGTGCTTGTCCGCTCGTTTAGTGGCCTGAGACTGCGCGAAGACACTGCTTGTTCCCACAATCAAAGTAATTAAGAATAGATTGAAATGTTTCATAGTCATTTTCAAGTTTTTTAAAATTAGAAGTAACGAGGAGATCTTGACACTTTTCTTGGGAAGTTCAAATCAAAAATCATAAAGACCTCATGAGATGCACTTGCATCTATCTTAAGGTCTGATTGAATGTGATCATAGGCATACCCAATCCGAAGGTTTGGAGAGACTACAAAATTCATCATTGCACTAACACTGTCGTCAAGCCTATATCCTAGTCCAACTTCAACAGTGTCGTACATGAACAAATTGGCGTTGAGGTCGACACTGACTGGTGCGGTAAAGGCGTATTTCAACAGCGCATGAGGCTTGAGTTTGAAATTCGTACTGAGGTCAAATACATATCCTGCCGCCAAAAAGGCGTGTTGCGTTTCGGATCCCATTTTAGTGCCGTCGGCATCTAGATGGATGGCATTCAACAAGTTTGGCATGGACAAAGACACATAATATTGGTTGGGGACGTACAAATAGGCGCCAGCGCCCACATTGGGTGTTGCTCCATTGACGTTTTGTGAAAAGAAAAGATCATTACTGTCAATTAAAGTCAATCCCGTTAGCCCAATATTGTGAAAGGTGGCTCCCGCTTTTACCCCTAAGGCCAGTTTTGTCACATTTCCAACAGGAAGAGTATATGAAAAATCGACATAGGCGTTGGTTTCTTTTACTGGTCCAATTTCATCAGAAATTACCGACATGCCAAGACCTACACGATTTCCAACGGGAGAATGGCCAGCGAAGGTGTAAGTTTTCGGCGCTCCATCAAATCCAACCCATTGGCTGCGATAGAGCACTCCAAAAGTGAGACCTTCGGCCGATCCGGCATAGGCTGGATTGACTACATTCATATTGTACATATACTGGGTATACTGAGGGTCCTGCTGGGCTTGAACGCCCCATTCTAATGTTAGCAAAAACAATAAACTATAGAAATGTTTCATTATTTTGAGTCTTTTAGATATTAAATTAATAATTGATATAAATCCAGCTTCGGATAGGATCCTTCTTAGACTTAAAGGTAACGATATAGAAATAAGTACCGACAGGAAGAATCTCACTACCGCTTTGATTTGTTCCACACCATTCTTTGACGTATTCAGTTTTTCTGTATACTTCTGTTCCATATCTGTTGTAAACTACAAAGTCAGAGATATCTTCTTCTGCTTCGAGATGGTCTAAAACAACGCAGTCATTAAATCCATCACCGTTTGGCGATAGACCTTGAGGAATGTCAACACAATAGCTATTCTCATAAAATGACACGTCTGTCGAGCCTTCTGCACCGCATCCTGTAGAAGAATCGGTAACCGTAACACTAATTAAACCGTCTCTTTCTTCTTCGGCGGTAAGCGTATAAGTGCTGCTTGGACCACTTTGAACTTCTTCTCCGTCGTCATACCATGTATAAACCAAATCTCCAAAGGCAGGGAATGCAGTGTTTATATTAGTCACAATGGCCTCAAGAACGAAATCTTCGTTGGCACATTTGATTACACTATCATCGGACATCTCGACGACAGGAACAGGGAAGAACTCGATAAGTACTTCATCTTCAAAAGTACAAGTTGTTCCGTTGATTGTTACGCCGACGCTGTAAAAAGCCGTTTCGGTTACCCCCCAAGACAAGCTGCCTGTGGCTTCGTCAATCAAGACACCGTCTTGATACCATGTCAATACGGAGTTTGGGGGTTGCATGTCAGGAGAATCATAGGCAGTAATAATGACTTCTTCACCTTGGCAATTGGCATTACCAGAGCTCAATAGAATGTCCTCACCGAGGTTAGGGCTTCCTATATTAAAAGTTCCACCGCCAATAAATACTGCACTGTCTAAAGCGTCATCTAGGGCATCGGCAATTACTAATTTGATATGGTATAGTTCGCCAGGGACAACTGCAGCTGCAGCGGTCATAACCTTAGTATAACCGATGATATTAATAGGATCGGTCAAAGGAGGTTGCCCACCGTCACCATAATACTTGTCAAACCATTCTGGATTGACTGATTCACACGAGTCGTTATAGGCTTCATCACGGACACTGAACACAGACACCTCATCGTCAGTCCCAGGTATTTTAGCCAAATTGAGTACGGATCCATCGGGATAGGTTAACAAGAACGCAAAGGCATCGCTGTAACCACATTGAAAAGTTCCATATTCTTCTGAGGCGAAAATAAAGTCGAAACTCATGTAGTCCACAACTGGAATAAAATCGAATTCTACAATTGAGGCGTTATTGGAATCTCCTGAATCAACCGTGGATACATTGGCCTCCAAGTCGGAATCACCTGGCCAATTCCATCCACCGTCAGAAATAGTGCCAGATTCTGGACCAGTGATGTCATCAACATTTCCGGAGGAAAGAACTAGTCCATTGACAAATGGCCAAGATGAACCGTTTCGGTCGAAATATCCAATACCATTAACATCCCCAAAATCAGAACCAGTTGACGAGGTAACATTAAAAATTTGGCCACAATCGTCTCCACCAAGCAGGATGTCTCTGACCAATTCATCGGCAGTATACAAATTAGTGCTTGTTATGACTGGAGGTGGCACTGCAAAAACACAAATGTCAAAGGTGACATTTTGAAGTGGGTTGGCAGTGTATGAATAAACACGGACAAAATAGGTTGCTCCAATAGTCAATCCATTGGCGACACTATTTTCATCATCACTACAATACAATTGTGTCAGGTTAGAACAATCATCGCCCTCGTATAGTACATGATACAAGTCTGTTGTACTTCCCACAATATTGGAAAGACTAACGGCAGCGTCAGTGGTAACGGCTTCAAAGCTGAACCAAACGTCATCATCGTCAGTACCAAAGCAAGAATTGGCTTCAGTGGAAGGGGTCGCTCCAAAGATAGTTCCAGATTCGAATGTAACACACTCTTCACCAGCATTGGCAGTTAATGCAATGGCTCCCGAACACTCGTCGTTCACTGGAGGATCTGGAATGGGCTCGCATCCAATAATCAATTCATAATCTCCTGTCGATGACCCATATCCGTAAACATAGATATAGTAAGTTGTTCCGGCATCAGCAATAAAAACAACTTCCGATTGAAGCCCACAATTATCGTCGTTTCCTGTCACACAATTCAAAGCACCACAGCTGCCTTCAAGGATTTTTATTTTTGTGTCATAATTTGAGCCGCAAAGAGAAGCCGTGATGATCTCATCAGTACCCTCGAATACATACCACACTCCTGGAGCACCAGTTCCGGTTCCGCAGAAACCTGTTGGGGCGCCATTAGATGTTGCTTGAGAAGTGTTTCCGGTCATTATTTGTCCACACTCTACAGGGGTGGCTGTCGCACAAATATCATTGTCGGGCGGACAAACGGCCTGAGTCAAGACCGGACTTGTAATTAAGCAATTGCCATCGCTGCTGTTGGTTGTAAAAACTTGTACAGAAGTTCCGTTTGGATATGGTCCCATGACATATGATCCTGTGGCGGTGACGGCCTGTACAGTACTGCCATAGTCATCAGTTATGTTTAAGGTAGTGGCACTACCGAGACTGGTAATGTCCACGTTGACAACAAACTGCTCGCCATTGGCGCAATCGGACATCAGGGCATAAGTCACGGCAGGATTTTCACAAGTAGCGCAAGCCACTGATACACTGATTGGATCTATTGTGGAAGACGAAGAACAACTGACAGAGGAGTCGGCATTAACCTGAATCGTAATGGTATCGCCTGAAGATTGAAAAGACAAGCCAGCCAAATTTCCAGAAGTACCATAACCGTTATAAAGTTCTGTGCCGTCCGTATCTAAAACAATAAACTCATCCCAATTGTTTTCCACTTCTCCCGAGAGAACATTTAAGCTTAGTGGTGAACCGTCAGAGCTTGTATATTCAATGGACAATAAGTCGCTGTTTTCATAGCAAAAGTCTGTAGTTACAGGACCCACCGCACAATCAACAATGTTCTGTAGACAGATATCTTGGCCTAAAGGTGAGCTGACAATCGAGCAGTTGGCATCACTAGAACTGGCTACAGTAAAACTCACTGAAGTACCGTTAGGATAAGGTCCCATAGTGACAATTCCGGTTGCAGAAACTGTTTGTGTGGTCCCACCTTGGTCGTCAGAAATTACCAACTCAGCAGAACTTCCCATACTAGAAATGTTGACATCAACATTAAATTGAGGGCCATTGGCACAGTCAGACACTAAAGTGTAGGAGGCGGTGGGATTTTCGCAAGTAGCACAAGCCACTGAGACATTGATAGGGTCAATGGAGGTTGATGAACTACAACTTACGGAACTGTCGGCATCGACCTGAATGGTAATGGTATCTCCTGACGATTGAAAAGATAAGCCAGCCAAATTCCCCGAAGCTCCATTACCAGTGTAAAGTACTGACCCATCTGTGTCCAATACAATGAAATCGTCACAGCAGCTTTCTACCTCTCCGGATAGAACACTCAAGTTTAAAGGAGAACCATCTAAGCTAGTGTATACATAGGTGTTTACAGTACTGTTGGTATAACACAACTCTTGGGTTGTTGGACCAGCCGAGCAATCAACATAAACTGTAGGATCTACAAAGGGCACACAATTTAAAGAAAATTGGAAGCTGCCCGTATCGCTGGAGCCATAACCATATACATAAATATAATAAGTTGTTCCAACAGTAGAATCAAAACTGTATTCTGATTGATAGGACCAAGTGCCGCAGGCATCGGAATCATCGTTACCACCCACACAAACTAAACCGGAACAACTTCCTTCATATACTTGAATTTTTGTATCAATCGAAGATCCACATAGAGAAGCAGTTATAGTATCCCCATTACCAGCAAAGGTATACCAAACTCCAGGACCACCTGAGCTTGTTCCACAAAATGCAGATGGGGCACCAGCTGTTGTAGCAGACACATTGCTTCCAGAAATAGTTTCGTCACAATTGATTGCAATTGCAGTTTCACAAGTGTCATTGACAGGAGCTTGTCCAAAGGCTAGGAAGGAAAAGGCCGAAATAGCCCAAAACACAAGTACAAATGAAGTAATTTTTTTCATGATAATTTTATCTATATGTTGTACAAAAAGTGAAATTAATTTTTTTTATGAAGATATGAATGAATTTAATTGATTTTTTTAATTAAAATTTCGAAATATGGATATAAAATAAAATATTGAATCATTTACCAATGAAATTTGACTAAAAAGTTAGTAAATATCGGCTTCTCAATTATTTTTGCGACATGCTAGAAACCCAACAGAAAGATTTGGAACAAACCATCTTGATAGGGCTCATCACCTCTGACCAAGACGCCGAGAAGTCAGGCGAATATTTGGATGAATTGGCGTTCTTAACTCATACGGCAGGAGGTGAGGTGGTCAAGCGTTTTACTCAAAAGATGGACGGCCCAAACAGCGCCACCTTTGTGGGTACCGGAAAGGTTGAAACCTTGAAAAAATTCATTGAAGAAAACGACATTTCTACCGCCATTTTTGACGATGAATTGTCTGCAGCCCAAGAAAGAAATCTGAGTAAGATTCTAAATTGCAAGGTTTTAGATCGCACTAATCTCATTTTAGACATCTTTGCCCAAAGGGCTAAAACCAGTTATGCAAGAACTCAAGTCGAATTGGCTCAGTGTG
>JALRKI010000135.1 GCA_023254815.1 Flavobacteriaceae bacterium | reverse complement strand
TTTAAGGGAATCTAGATTTTTCGGTCTTGTAGATATGGTTATACCTGTACCCATATCGGCAAAACGCAATCGAGAAAGGGGTTACAATCAAGTAGCCTTTTTTGCAATGGCATTGGCGAATGAATTGAGCTGTCATTGTTCTACAGAAATTTTATATAAAACAAAAGATGTTAAATCTCAAGTTTCCATGACCGCAGAAGAGCGTACAAAAGTACTCACGGATACCTTCAGTGCCAAATCCAGCAGTCCGCTGAAAGCAAGATCTAATCTGCTTCTTGTCGATGATCTCATGACAACAGGAGCAACCCTTGAGGCTTGCACCAATGCACTCAATAGGGCTGGCTATCATAATATTAATCTGGCTACTATAGCGACAACCACAGACAGTTAGCAGACAATCTTGTTTATTTTTTTTATTTAATCATCGGCTATGTTTACTTTTGGCTCATGCTGCAACGACTTTTTTTTGGGGTAATCGGGTTGATGATATTTCTTCAATCTTGTGCGAATCGGGGCAATCCATCAGGCGGTATCATTGACGAACTTCCTCCAGTGATACTGAAAATGACTCCAGACAATTATACCGTTAATTTTAATGCCAATGAAATCGTAATCGTTTTCGACGAATATGTCAAGCTCAAAAATCTTCAACAACAGTTAATCATTTCCCCTCCGATGAACGCTCAACCAGAGATTTTGCCTATGGGAACAGCAAGCAAAAAATTAACTGTTCGACTGAACGATAGTTTATTGCCCGAAACTACTTATGCCTTGAGTTTTGGTGAAAGTATCATTGACAACAACGAAGGCAATCCTTATCCATTTTTTAAGTATGTATTTTCTACAGGGACGTTTATTGATTCCCTGAAAGTCTCAGGAATAGCAATAAACTCGAAAAATCGAGAGCCCAAATCGATTATAGCTGTCATGCTGTATGAGGTTGATTCTACGTTCAACGATTCCATTGTTTATCAGAAAAAACCCAAATATGTCAGTCAAACAACCGATAGCACTTCCAGTTTCTTAATAGAAAATGTTAAGTCTGGGACTTATAAACTCATTGCATTGGAGGAGGAAAGTAGGGATTACACCTACCAACAAGGGAAAGATTATATTGGGTTTGTTGAAAAGGAAATCAACCTACCCACAGAAGAGTCCTTTGTCATCAATCTGTTTAAGGAAGACCTGGACTTTAAGCCAAAAAAAGCCAAACAAATGACCAACAACAAATTAGTTTTTGGGTTTGAGGGACCAGAAAAAGACATGAATATTACTTTGGTTTCTGAGGTAGACAGTAGTTTTAGAAGTAGGATAACCCGCGATCAAAAAACGGATAGTTTGTATTATTGGTTTCGCAGTTCGACCCCCTATGATTCTTTACAATTTGTTACGACAAATTTAGCCGTTAAGGATAGTTCTACAGTCAAACTCAGAGAAATAAAAAGGGATTCTTTGATTTTGTCAAGCCGGCCTCAGAGCAGCATTAATTTCAATGAGAAGTTAATCATAACTGCCAATCTGCCTTTGACAAAAGTTGATAAAACCTTAATCAATTTAGTCGACCAGGACACTCTACCCGTGTCATTTCAATACGACATTGACAGTTTAGCCAACGAAGTGATTTTTGATTTTGAAAAAAAACCTTCAAGCAATTATGTTTTCAAGGCATTTCCTGGCGCTTTTACTGATTTTTTTGATGCAGTCAATGACACCTTAAGTTTTAAGTTACGAACCAAAAGCGTTGACGATTATGGCAATTTGAGAATTAACTTAAAGAACGCCACCTATCCCTTAATTGTACAATTGGTTGATCGAAGTGGTGAAATCAAAAGGTCATCCTATGTAACGCAAGTAGGACCAATTGATTTTCAATTTCTGAATCCTGGCCAATACTTTTTAGAATTGATTAAAGACGCCAACAAAAATGGCATTTACGACAGCGGCCGATTTTTAGAACAGCGAAAAGGAGAGCACATCAGTCATTTTCCTGATGCTTTGGACATACGCGCCGGATGGGATGAAATAATTGAGTTTACGCTCGACTGAAAATTCTTAAAGCAATTTAGCTTTCAACAACTCTCGGTTCATTCGAGCGATGTTTTCCAGAGAAATACCCTTTGGACACTCGACCTCACAAGCCCCTGTATTGGTACAATTTCCAAAACCTTCCAAGTCCATTTGATCAACCATGTGCTGAACCCGGTCAGCAGCTTCAACTTTGCCTTGGGGAAGTAGCGCAAATTGAGACACTTTGGCCCCTACAAACAACATGGCTGAAGAATTTTTACAAGTAGCGACACAAGCCCCACAACCAATACAAGCGGCCGCATCCATTGCAGCATCTGCATCGTGCTTGCTGATTGGAATTGAGTTTGCATCTTGAGTATTTCCTGAGGTATTGACCGAAATAAAACCACCTGCCTGCTGAATGCGATCAAAGGCACTACGATCAACCACTAAATCCCTAATCACAGGAAAAGCCTTAGCCCGAAATGGCTCAATATGAATGGTATCACCATCCTTAAATTTACGCATGTGCAATTGACATGTAGTCACATTGCGGTCTGGACCATGGGCTTCACCATTGATAAACATAGAACACATTCCACAAATACCTTCGCGACAATCGTGGTCAAAAGCAACAGGCGATTCGCCTTTTTCAATCAACTCTTTATTGAGGACATCCATCATTTCCAAAAAAGACATGTCGGGGGAAATGTTGTCAATGGAGTACGGTACCATTGCGCCTTTGGCTTGGGCGTTTTCTTGTCTCCAAATTTTTAAAGTTAGACGCATAATCTATTTATATGATCTGGTTTTTAGTTCGATATTTTCATACTTCAATTCTTCTTTATGAAGTACTGCCTCACTGGGCTTTCCTGTATATTCCCAAGCCGACACAAAGGCGAAATTTACATCGTCTCTCAAGGCTTCACCCTCAGAGGTTTGGGATTCTTCTCTGAAATGACCCCCGCACGATTCAGTTCGTTCGAGAGCGTCTTTGGCAAACAATTCACCCAGCTCCAAGAAATCGGCAACCCTTCCTGCCTTGGCCAGTTCTTCATTGAATTCGTTTGCTGATCCAGGAACTAAAACATCTTTGTAGAAATCCTCTCGGAGTTCTTGAATGTCTTTTATGGCTTTTTGAAGTCCTTTTGAATTTCTTGACATACCACATTGGTTCCACATGATTTTACCCAGTTTTCGATGGAAATGATCTACAGGCTTTGTTCCCTTGTTGTTAACAAAAGCCTCGATCTGAGATCTGACCGAAGCTTCTGCTTGGTCAAACTCAGGGCTGTCAACTGAAATGGGTCCAGTTCTAATATCATCAGACAAATAGTTTCCAATGGTGTAGGGTAAAACAAAATAGCCATCGGCCAATCCTTGCATGAGGGCAGAGGCTCCGAGACGATTGGCTCCATGGTCTGAAAAATTTGCTTCTCCAATGGCAAAACAACCTGGTATGGTGGTCATCAAGTTATAATCGACCCAGACGCCTCCCATAGTATAATGCACTGCTGGATAGATCATCATAGGGGTTTCATAGGGGTCTTGATCTACAATTTTATAATACATTTGGAAGAGGTTACCGTATTTGGCTTTGATT
>JALRKI010000162.1 GCA_023254815.1 Flavobacteriaceae bacterium | reverse complement strand
CGCCTGGTCTATTTCCCCAAGACTTAGAATTGTGTGATGATTTGACTCCAGGGGACGGACAGGAGATATTTGATTTGACTCAGAATGCGACTTACATTCTCAACGGAGAGAGTGGAGTTTTGTTGAGTTATTATGAGTCACAACAAGATGCGGAGCAGATGATTAATGCTATTGTTGATCCTACACAGTATGCTAACACCTCAAGTCCACAGACGATATATGTCAGGGACACGAATCAGAGTACGGGTTGTTATAGCATAGTGAGTTTTGCCATCATGGTTCACCCCTTACCAGAGGCTACCCCTGTAACGGACTACATTGTTTGTGAGCTCAACACAGATCAGTTATATGCATTTGATTTGAGCAGTAAGGACAGTGAGATCCTCAACGGTCAAGATCCGGCCATGTTTGAGGTGAGCTATTACACCACACAGGCCAACGCCCAAGCGGGTACTAATGCTTTATTGAGTCCATACACCAACACGAGCAATCCGCAGACGATTTATGCGGTGATTACAAACACCCAAACAGACTGTAGGATACTTGGGATGAGTTTTGTGATAGAGGTCCAGGAGAGTGCTCAGGCCAATCCAGATGCTGAGCCAATATTGTATGAAGTTTGTGATCAGACAGGAGCCAATGATGGCAGGGCGGAGTTTGATTTGAGCACTCTTGATGCAGAGGTATTAGACGGACAAAACCCAGCGAACTATGCGGTGAGCTATCACCTTAGTCAGGCCGATGCACAGGCCAACGTTAACCCTTTATCCAATCCTTACTCCAACACGAGCAATCCCCAGACGATCTATGCCAGGGTGAGTAATGTCAGCACAACCACTTCGATATGCTATGCGACCACTTCGTTGGAGTTACAGGTTAACTTACTGCCGATATTTGATTTAGAGGCGAGTTACATTTTGTGTGTGAACACCAATGGGACAGAGGTGGTTGGTCTACCAGTGATGGAGACAGGATTGTCACCAGTGGACTACAGTTTTGAATGGCGGTTTAACAATGCAGTAATCGCAGGATCAACGGGCAACAGTCACACAGCGACTCAGGCGGGGAACTACAGTGTGGTAGTGACTAACAGGACGACCTTATGTGAGAATACGGACCAAACGGTAGTAAACAGCAGTGAACCACCGACCCTCACGGCCGAGGTGACCAGCGCAGCCTTTTCGGACAATGCGACTATCCAAGCACAGGTGAGTGGCAGTGGCAACTATGAATTGAGTATAGACAATGGCCCTTGGACCACCGAGACACTATTCACGGGACTCAGTGAAGGCATCCATGAGGTATGGGCTCGAGACATCATTGGATGTGGGCGGGCAAGGGTAGAGTTGTTGGTGATTGGCTACCCGCCGTTTTTCACTCCCAATGGAGACGGCTATAATGACACTTGGAATATTTTCAGCCTATCGGATCAATTGGAATCAAAGATCAGAATCTTTGACAGATATGGTAAATTGCTCAAAGAGATAAGACCACAGAGTAGAGGATGGGATGGAACGTACAATGGTGAATTGATGCCTTCGAGTGATTACTGGTTTACAGTAAATTATAGAGATCCAAACACAGATACGGTCAAACAGTATAAAGCACATTTTACCTTGAAGAGATAACACTTATTCATGAGAACAGTATTAGTAATTTGTACTGGTTTGATTTTGTCTTTCAATCCAAAAACATGGGCTCAAGAGGGATTGCCTATTTATTCTGATTATTTAACGGACAATTACTATTTACTATATCCTTCGATGGCAGGTGTAGCCAATTGTAATAAAATCAGGCTGACGGGTCGACAGCAATGGTTTGGACAGGATGATGCGCCGCAGTTGCAAACCATCAGTTACAATGGCCGCGTTGGAGATACTCCCTCGGCAGTAGGCGCTATGGCTTATTCAGACAAGAATGGATATCATTCTCAAACAGGGGCCTACCTGACCTATGCACATCATATTATGTTTTCACGTAACATGATTGACGCCAACATGCTTTCTTTTGGATTGAGTGCTGGAATGATACAATATAAATTGGATGAAACTAGTTTTCCTAGCGGAGATCCCCTCATTGGAGGTATTGAACAGAGTGCCACAGATTTTAATGTAGATTTGGGTTTTTCTTACCATTTGTTTGATTTTTATGCTCATGTGGCAGCCAAAAACATTCTTAAAAACGATGGGGTTAACTTCAACGAACAAGGGTTGAGTTACAATAATTTGAGAACATATTTGGCCTCAATTGGATATGTTTTTGGTTCCATTAACTCAGACTGGAGCTATGAACCCTCACTTTTGATTGCTAGAAGGGACGCTACAAAGGAGACTTTTTTTGACGCCAATATGAAAGTCTATCGTGAAATGGAATTTGGGGAATTATGGGCTGGATTGTCTTACCGAAGAAGTCTGGACGGGGCTCAATACACCGATGGATCTGGAATAAAAAGTCAAAAGCTTCAATACATTACTCCTTTTGTGGGTGTAGAATACAAAAAATTTGTTTTTGCCTATACCTACTCCTATCAATCCAACTCAGTGGTATTTAGAGACGGCGGTTTGCACCAAATTACTTTAGGGTTCAACTTCGGATGCCGTAAAGAGAAATTTGAATGCAATTGTCCAAGTATCAATTAATCCTTTTCTATTAATTCTACTATAATATTATCTCCAACAAAATTTTGTATGGCGGTATCTCTTTTGTTGGTAAGCACGCGTGTAATGCCCTGTTGTTTCGAATGATTTCGTATTTGATTTTGGTCTAAAATATAGGCCGTTCTTTTAGCAATTGCCTCTCTGGCATCCCAAAGTTCGATATGACTGGGGAGAAGTTCAACTAAGACCTCTTTTAAAAAATTATAATGAGTGCAACCCAAAACAAGGGCGTCTATATTTTTTTCTAGCATTGGTCTCAATAGATCGGAGAGTAATGCCTTCATTTCTGTAGTATTGGTTTCGCCCTTTTCAATCATCTCTACCAGTCCTTTTCCGACTTGTTCTACTATGGTAATTTCATCATTTTCTTTCACGGGATGCTCCAAAAAAAGATCACTAGTTAAAGTGCCTTTAGTTGCCAATACCCCAATGGTTTTGGAGTTTACAGCTGCAGGTTTGATTGCCGGTTCTATTCCAATGAAGGGTATGTCAAAGGTAGATCTCAGTGATGCAATGGCGTTGGTGGTTGCCGTATTGCATGCTACGATTATCATTTTGCAATTGAGATTGAGCAGATACTTCGTGTTCGCTATGCTCAATTCGGTGATGTGTTCTTTGGACTTAGAGCCGTAAGGAGCGTTTTTACTGTCCGCTAAATAAATATAATTCTCATTGGGAAGATGTTCACGAACAGTTTCCCAAACCGACAATCCGCCGACGCCTGAGTCAAAAATGCCAATAGGTTGATTTGTTGTCATAAAAAAAGCCACCTAAAAGGAAGGTGGCTTAAAGATATTCATAAAGATTTAAATCAATTAGAAGCCTAATTCTTTTTTAACATCGATCAATAGATCTTTCCCATCGGCAAGAATAACTCCTGATCCTGGTGTAGTATCTAGAACATATTTGAATCCTTGAGCTTTGGCTACTTTAATAACAGCATCTTTGGCTTTTTTCAAAATGGGCTCAAGCAATTCGTTTTCTTTTTGAGCGATATCCTGTTGAGCTTGTCCTTGAAATTGACGGATGCTTTGCTCCATGCCTTGAACCTCTTCAATTCGTTTTCTGTTTTCTTCCTCAGTTTTTGATTGAGCTTCACTATCGTATAGTTTCACTTTATTTTGTAGCTCAGAGGCCATGGTCTGAATGTCATTTTCATAGGACTTGGCCAATTTTTCTATTTCTGCTCTTGCACTTTGCATTTCTGGCATGGCCTCAATCAACTCTTGAGTGTTGATATGGGCAATGGAGGTTTGAGAAAAAACTGTCAAATTGCTCATTAGAGCGATAGCCAGTATTGGTAAAATTAACTTGCTTATTTTCATGATATTTATAAATTAAATTGTGTTAGTTGTCTTTTTTCTTTTTGGCGTCTTCACGGGCTTTTTTATCGGCTTCCCTTTTTTCAATCAACTTTTGTCGTCTTTCTTCATAGGCTTTTTTTCTATCTTCCCTATCTTTTTCCGCCTTAAGTCTTTTTTCTTCGGCTGCCTTTGCACGCGCTATTCTATTTTCCTCAATGGCCTTTTTCCTTTCGTCTAATGCATTGGACCCTACAGTTGCCTCATCTTCTTCGGGTTGTAGGACTTCTTTTTCTACAACTTCCTCGTTTTCAAGATCTTTTTTAGATTTTCTATCGTCAACCTGTTTGCGTTCAGAAGTTCTTGTGATGGTTCTTAATACCACTTCACTCAAATCGTATTGATCATTGGCATAGAGCATGACCACATCGGCAGATTTGTCA
Organism: Flavobacteriaceae bacterium; assembly: GCA_023254815.1. Lineage (GTDB taxonomy): Bacteria > Bacteroidota > Bacteroidia > Flavobacteriales > Flavobacteriaceae > JALRKI01. The sequence continues at coordinate 3,282 of JALRKI010000162.1, read as the reverse complement.
AAGACAAAATCGTACTTTCTACTGGCTACAATGTCTTGGATGGCATTGAATATTTGATCTTGAACAGGTTGCATGAGTTGTTGCTTCTGCATCAAGTAGTCTCCTTTAGGGCCAAATCGCTTTTGCTGATAGTCAATTAATTCACTTCGGTCAGCATCGATGTCGGCCTGCCTTTCATTGATTAAACTTTCGGTCAATAGCACTCTTTCATTGTTAAGTAGGTCTTGACGGGTGTCAATATCAGAGAGCCTCTTTTCTATTTCGGTGCGCCAATCTTTTACTTTAGCGTCCAGTTGAGTCATGGCTTCCTGATATTCAGGAACATTCTCAAGAATAAATTCAGTGTCTACAAATCCAATTTTTGCTCCCTTTTGAGCATGGACAATAAAAGAAAAAAGAAATGTAAGCAGTACTATTAAAGGGCCGACTGCTCTTTTGATTAGAATTGGGATCATGTTGTTGTTACTTATCATCTTCTTTCCAACGATAATCTTACTCATAGATTGCCTGTAATGAGACAAATTTAAACATTATTCAAGGTGGCTCCTTTTACTTTCCAATGAAAAAGCCATGCCATTATTAAAATTGCTGTCCAATAATAAAGTGGGTTTGCCAGCCACTTTTAACAGTTTCTCCTGGCAAAGGATCAAATCCATGACCAAAATCTATACCCAACAATCCAAATGCCTGCATGAACAATCTCATTCCTACACCTGCCGATCTTTTTATTTTGAAAGGATTGTAGTCTCGGAAATTATCTACTGAGGAGGCCCCTTCAGTAAATACTAATCCGAAAATCTTAGCTTGCTGGCCTAAGGTGATGGGATAACGGAGTTCCATCGAAAATTTGTTGTATATACTGCCTCCATCTTGAGAAGACAGCGATTGATTTGGATACCCTCTCAATTGAATCATCTCCCTGCCGTCCATACTGAAATTGCCTAATCCGTCACCGCCTACAAAAAATCGCTCAAATGGAATGACACCCCGAGCATTGTTGTAGGCTCCTAGGAATCCAAATTCTAAACTTGGTTTCAAAACAAGCTTATTGACCAAGGAAGCGTACCAATCTACTTTGAACTTGACCTTATAAAATTCCAACCATTTGAATCTCTCTTGATCAATTTCAGCAATTCGGGCTGCAGTTTGACTATTTCCTCCCGTTGTTTGAATTTGCTCGGTTAATTCGTTTCTCTCAGCCAATAAAGCCTCGTAATTCGTTTTTGAAAACAAGGAATAGGGAGGCGACAGCTTGGCCGAAAGTATGAAATTGGAACCTCCAGTTGGATAAATGGGATCGACATAGGTATTGTTGCGGCTTATTGCGACCGTGTACGAAAGGTTGTTTGAAGTCCCATCGCCAAAAGTAAAAAGTCCAGTGTTATAATTTTTTAAGTCATAGTGCTGATAGCCCAAGGCGTTTGATAGGACGAAATAATCATCTGGATTTTGCAGTTTTTTAGCCAGTCCAAAAGTGATACCTGTGATGTAAAACCTCCGATTTTTATCTGCCGATCTTGTGTAAGGATTGTACAAATACTGTTTTGTGTGTGAAATCGAAGCAGAAAAATTGATCGGTTTTTTGCCTCCAAGCCAAGGATCAGAAAATGAAAAACTATAGGTTTCAAAAAATCTACTCGCCTGTAGTCTCAGGGAGAGGGTCTGTCCATCACCCATCGGGACTGGAGTATAGGCTTCCTTTTTGAACAAGTCTTTGATGGCAAAATTGCTGAATGACAAACCAAGTGTGCCAATAAAACCGCCTCCACCATAGCCGCCTTGCAACTCGATTTGACTGGAGCCAGCCTTAACGACCTTGTATTCCATGTCCAATGTTCCTTCGTTAGGATCCAAATTTTTGAAATCAGGAGAAATTTGTTGAGCATCAAAATAGCCCAATTGTCCTAATTCTCTCACTGTTCTCACCACATTTGCTTTGCTATAAAGTTGCCCTGGGCGCGTACGCAACTCACGATACACAACATGGTCATTGGTCACCTCATTACCGACTACGGATACCCGATTGAAATAGGCCGGTTTTTCCTCTATAATTCTGATTTCAAGATCAATAACATTATTTTCCACACTAACTTCTACTGGGTTGATGGAGGAAAATAAATAACCGCTGTTTTGATAGAGATTAGTCAGGTCCTCTGCATCAGGTTTGGATTTGTCACTGATGCGGTTCTCTAATTCAACCCCATTGTAGGTGTCTCCTTCACGAATACGAAGAATGCTGCTGAGTTGCTGATCCGTGTAGACCGTATTCCCTTGAAAATCTATTTTCCCGAATTTGTATTTTTCACCTTCTTCTAGTTTAAGGGCTATTTCTAAAGCCCCTTGATCATTGACCTTCAATTCATTAGTCACAATTCTTGCGTCACGATATCCTTTTTCCTTGTAAAAATCAATAAGACTAACCAAATCTTCCTTAAAGTCCTCTTCGATATATTTTGAGCGCTTAAAAATGTGAGTTAATGATTGTTGCTTGGTTTTTTTCATCTCCTTACGCAACTTTTTTGGACTGAACTTTTCAGCACCTTCAAGGGCAATTGAACTAACTTTTACTTTATTCTTAGGATCGATGTCAATGAACATATTGACTCGTTTTTTCTGAACAGAATCAACGACCTCTTCTGTTCGAATTACAACTGAGGTGTTGTAAAATCCTTTTTCTTGATATTTTTTTATCAAAGCATTTTTGGTGGTGGTAATCAAGTTTTCAGTAACCTTGGTACCAGGCTCGAGTTTAAATTCTGTTTTCAAATCTTGCTGCTTGCCCTTTTTAACACCCTTAAAACTTAGGTCTTTTAATTCGGGCAAATCAGCCAATTCAATTTCTAGAAAAACAGAGTCATTTTGGATGTTATTGACATAGACATCAATGCTACTGAATAGATTTGAAGCCCACAGTTTTTTAATACTGTTACTAATTTTTTCGCCAGGCACTTGTAGGGTTTCTCCTTTTCTCAACCCAGAATATGCAATGATGGTTTGGGGACTGAACGAGGTGTTCCCAGATACGCTGATGTCACCCAATATATAGGTTTTAGATGCTAGGTTGAGGTCTTGAGACAGAAGAACACTGCTGAAAGACATCGCCCAAATAACCACTAGCTTACGCCTTGACGGGGTCAAAATTTTATTACTCATAGATCTGTTCACTTGTTTTTCCAAAGCGTCTTTCCCTATTTTGGTAATCGATGATTGCTTTGAACAATTCTTTTTTCGTAAAATCGGGCCATAGCACTTCTGAAAAATACAATTCTGCATAGGCCAACT
>JALRKI010000034.1 GCA_023254815.1 Flavobacteriaceae bacterium | reverse complement strand
ATCGGTATAGGTGATGGCCGCTCTGAATTCGCATCCGGGCACGTAAGGACAATTGGCCTCGGCATGATCGCAGGTCATGATTGCCGCAAAATTTTCCTTTGGATTGACCTTGTCGTCAAATAATTTTGAGAACAAGGTGATGTCTAAAATGTCATTATGGACATGGTATTTTGGGTTGATGTCAAAGTTAAGCTGAGTGATGTTAAAATAACTGTTTTTCAATACTTTAATCGTTTGAGGAGCACAAGAGGTTATTTCAACTCCTCCAGAATAACACGCCAGGTCTAGACCGTAAAATGAGCTTATAGCCTGCATCCATACCTGCCCCAATTGGCTTCTTCTTGAATTGTGCGTGCAAATGAAATTCAGCCTTGTCAATTCTCCTTTAGATCTTTTAGATTGGATGTATTCGACCAAAGGCAACAGAATATTTTGACGTTCGAGAGGAATGTCAGTTGTCAATTGCTCAATATAGGATTTGAGGTGACTCAATTGTGATAGATTTTGAAACTATAAAAATAGGAATATGTGGTTTGAAAAAATACGATTGTTTAATAAATGAATTAAAACAAACCGCCTAAACGAGCACGAATTCCATGACAAAAACAAAACAGGCCATGAGCAACACAAAAAACCCAAAAATCTTTTTCAATCTGAAGGCGTTAAAAAAGTTGCTCAAGTAAGTTCCCAAAAACAGTCCAAATAGTGCAACTGCTGTAAACCCAGACAAAAAATACCATTCAATGGAAAGGGTCATGGCATCTCCAATGAAAAACCCCAATAAGGCGTTGAAAGCAATCATTGCCATAGAAGTCCCAACCGCGGACTTCATGTCAATTCCTGTCAGATAGATTAGAGCAGGAATTATCAAAAAGCCTCCTCCAACACCAACCAAACCAGTCAATCCGCCGATAAATAGGCCTTGTAAAACGATAAGTGGTATGCTCAAATGCTCAATGGATATTGCAGCGACCTGTTTTGAAGAACGCAACATGTGAATCGCCGTGGGTATCATCAAAGTAGAAAAAAGTCCAAAAATAAACATGCGCCGTGTCAATATGAATTGATCCCATTGAACCATAATTTCAGGCAAAGCAGGAATCAGAAATCGTCGAGTTAAACTAACCGCCGCTACCGCAGGTAACCCAAAAACAAATACCAATTTCCAGTTGACATGTTGTTTGAAATGTTGCCTAATCGCACCAACCACGGCAGTAGAGCCTACTACAAATAATGAATAAGCCGTCGCAACTTTCTCATCATAACCAAAAAGATATGCAAATACAGGGACGGCTAATATAGATCCACCAGCACCAATCAACCCAAAAATAAATCCGATGCAAAACCCAAAAAAGTAGCCTACCAAATCGATAATCAAAACCACTTCTTTCGTTTGAAATAGACAATAGCACCCAAAGCCACCAAAAGCATCAACAACAAAATAGTATAAAACCCATAAGGATGTTTCATCATGGGAATGTTGTCGAAGTTCATGCCGTAGATACCTGCGACAAAAGTCAGTGGAATGAATATGACTGAAAAAATGGTAAGGGTCTTCATGACTTCATTCATCCGATGATTTTGTAAACTAAAAATTAAATTCACCCCACTTTCAATTTCCTGCAGTTGAGAATCAATGTCGGCCAACAAGTTGGTGCTTTGCTCCTTAAGCTCAGAAAAATATTTTGTGTTAATGGGCATCCGATCTATCTTTTCTAACTTTGAGCAAAGATCCCTCAATCCTGATGTGGCCTTTTTGATTTTTAAACTGTTTTTTCTCAACTTTTCTAATTGAACCAAAGACTCTGGCTTGGGAGATCGAATGGACAACTCTACAGCTTTTAGAATTTGACTTAAGTGTTTTTCATTGGTTTCTAAATAGTTATCTATTATAGATTCAAGTAAAAGATACAAAAGATAATCTGCATTTTGAGAGCGAACAATTCCGCCATTATTATCTATTCTATCTCTAATCCAGCCAAAGTAATCTCCTTTTTTTTCTTGAATGCTCCACAAAAAATGAGGCGTAACTACAAAAAACATTTGCTCTGAGGACAAACTGCTGCTGTCGGTTTTCAATACTTTAATGGCGACAAAAAGCGAATTTTCCAATTGTATGATTTTGTTGGAATGCTCTTGATCTAAAATTAATTTGGTTAAAAAAGGATCCCAATGGTTTGACTCAACAACCGCAGTCATGTCTTCGGCATATTTTAGACCGTAAGTATTTAACCAAGCTACTCCTTCAATTTTGTCAGAAAAATTTAATTCAGAGTGGTCAGGGCAATCCTTCTTGGAACTGATTTCCTTTGAATATAGAATCAGAGAGGTGTTATTATTAAAACTCATGATCATATTTTGTATTAGTCGTGACTTAAAAGTAATTAAATCTAAAACAACAAAAGCCCGAAATGGGCTTTTTTTGGTCGGGGTGACTGGACTCGAACCAGCGACCTCACGCCCCCCAGACGTGTACGCTAACCAACTGCGCCACACCCCGATTCTTGCTGCTGAGAGAGGTCAAAAATAATAAAATCGACAGAGGTTTGTTTGAAAAATTGTAGCAATTAGTAATACAAATCAATTATTTCAGTACTTTCGATTATTAACCAAAACCTAAGAATATGAGAACCAGGACTACAATTACCCTATTTGTCATGATTTTGACTACCGTTGGATCGATTTTTAGTCAAAATTTTGATGCCTCTACATACAGCGCTCTTGAATATCGCTTGGTAGGTCCATTTCGAGGAGGAAGAAGTGCGGCTGTTACCGGTGTACCTAACCAGCCCAATCTGTTTTACTTTGGCGCTACAGGTGGAGGCATATGGAAAACCACAGACGGCGGAAGGTCTTGGGGAAATATTTCTGATGGTTTTTTTGGCGGAAGTATCGGCGCAATCACTGTCTCGAAAAGTGATCCAAACGTCATCTATGTTGGAGGTGGTGAACAAACTATTCGAGGAAATGTGTCTTCGGGATATGGCATTTGGAAAACGGTTGACGCAGGAAAATCTTGGCAATCAATGGGATTACCTCTTTCTAGACACGTACCGCGAATCGCTATTCACCCCAATAACCCTGACGTTGTTTTCGCAGCTGTATTGGGGGATGTCTACAAACCAACAGCCGACAGAGGGCTCTATAAGAGTACCGATGGTGGCAAGAATTGGCGCAAAGTTTTGTTTGCCAACGAACAATCGGGAGTGGTTGATTTGATCATGGATCCTACAAATCCTAGGATTCTATATGCTTCAACATGGAGAATTCAAAGAACTCCTTATAGCTTGAGTTCTGGCGGTGAAGGCTCTGCACTTTGGAAAAGTACCGATAGCGGTGAAACGTGGACTGAAATTTCGGTGAACAAAGGATTTCCCACTGATACTTTAGGAATTATAGGAGTTACAGTTTCCCCAGTCAACAACCAAAGGGTTTGGGCAATGGTCGAAAATAAAGACAAAGGAGGCCTTTATCGCAGTGAAGACGGAGGAGAAACTTGGAGCCAGGTCAACAGTGACCGAAGCCTGAGACAAAGAGCCTGGTATTATACTAGATTATATGCTGACACTCAAGATGTCAATACCGTCTATGTCCTAAACGTTAGATACCATAAAAGTACGGACGGCGGAAAAACATTTGAAGCCAATAACGCCCCTCATGGAGATCATCACGACCTTTGGATTGCTCCAGAAGACCCAAAACGAATGATCATGGGTGACGATGGAGGCGCTCAAATTTCCTATGATGGCGGAGAAACTTGGAGCACTTACCACAACCAGCCAACAGCTCAATTTTACAGAGTGACCACTGACAACAATTTCCCCTACCGTATTTATGCAGCTCAACAAGACAATTCAACTGTTCGTATCGCTCATCGCACCGATGGTTACAGTATTGGAGAGGAAGATTGGGAAAGTACCGCTGGAGGAGAATCGGCTCATATTGCTGTTGATCCTGAGGATAGTGATATTGTCTATGGTGGGAGCTATGATGGATTTCTCACGCGTATCAACCACAGAAAAGGAACTTCCCGTGCCATCAACGTGTGGCCCGACAATCCAATGGGTGCTGGTGCCGAAGCAATGAAATACCGCTTTCAATGGAATTTTCCTATCGTTTTTTCCAAACACAATCCGAACCGCTTGTACACTTTTTCTCAAAATGTTCACGTGACTGAAAACGAAGGTCAATCTTGGGAAATTGTCAGTCCCGATCTGACTAGAAATGACCCCGAAAAACTAAAATCTTCAGGCGGTCCAATTACTCAAGACAATACATCTGTTGAATACTACTGTACCATTTTCGCCGCCGACGAATCTCCGCTAGTCGAAGGCCTGCTTTGGGTAGGAAGTGATGATGGGCTAGTGCACCTTACCCGCGATGGTGGCAAAAATTGGGAAAATGTTACCCCAAAAGGAATGCCAGAATGGATGATGATCAACAGTGTAGAACCCAGTCATTTCGATGCTGGGACATGTTATATTGCCGGAACCAAATACAAATCTGGAGATTTTGCGCCTTATTTGTATAAGACTACTGACTTCGGCAAATCTTGGAAAAAAATAACTAACGGCATAGGAGCAGAACACTTTACCAGAGTAGTTCGTGAAGATCCAAAACAAAAAGGTCTGTTGTATGCTGGCACTGAGACGGGCATGTACATTTCCTTTGACGATGGCAAAAACTGGAAGTCATTCCAAATGAATTTGCCTATTGTGCCTATTACCGATTTAGCTGTCAAAGACAACAACCTCATCGTGGCAACGCAAGGCCGTTCGCTTTGGATGATTGATGATTTGACCGTACTTCATCAACTTTATAATACAGACAATGCAGCCAATCATTTGTTCCAACCAAAGCCAACCTACCGAATGCGTGGCGGAGGGAGAAGTGGCAGTTTGACTAGTGGAACCAACCATCCCAACGGCGTGATGACTTATTTTAATTTGTCCGACGTGTCAAAAGATGATAAAATTGCATTGACCTATTTGACTCAATCGGGGGATACTATTCAATCGTTTAGCAATTCTGACAAGAAGAAGAATTTGAAAGTTGACAAAGGCGCAAATCTATTTGTATGGGACATGACCTATGACGGTGCCGAGACACTACCCGGAATGATTTTATGGTGGTCGAGTTTAGACGGCCCTCAGGCGGTCCCAGGTTCATATCAAGTGTCGTTGAACGTTAATGGAACCTTTCAAAACCAAACCTTTGAAATCGTCGCCGATCCGAGAAGTGAAAGCACTCTAGAAGGCATGAAGGCGCAATTTGACTTTATCAATGACGTCAACAAAACAGTGGATGCCGCTCACCAGTCCATCAAAAAAATCAGAAATTTTAACAGTCAATTGGAAGCTTTTCAAAAACAGTACAAAGACAATGCCGAAGTGAAAGACTTGGTTGAAAAAGCCAAAACATTGTCCACTGCCCTATCCGAAATTGAAAAAGCTCTTTATCAAACACAAAACAGAAGCAATCAGGATCCATTGAACTTTCCCATCAAATTGACCAATAAGTTGGGTCATTTAAACAGCCTTGTAAGCATGGGAGATTTTCCGCCAACAGCTCAAGACATTCTAGTGAAAGACGAATTGTCGGCGCAAATAAAAACACAACTTGATGCCTTCGATAAATTGTTGAGCGAGGACATCAAGAATTTTAATCAAACTTTTAATTCAACGGGGTTAAATTACCTGTTTTCAGAAGATTAAATCAAATTAATTGGACTCAAAAAAAGGGGCTATGGCCCCTTTTTTAGTTTATTTTTTTTCCCCTAATCTTTTACGAACGGTGGGTGATGAAATGAACCACAAAGTAAATCCACTCAACACGGTAATCAGCCCAAACAAAGAAAAGGCTCTGAGCAAGGTAGTATTAAAATTGTCTCTGGTCTCATAGTCCATGGTGTGAGTCATCCACAAAAAATCAAACCAACGCCAACTGCGATGGCGGACGGTTTGGAGTTTACCATCAATTTGAGATACATAAGCCTTTAATGCCTCATCATGGTCATAGGATATGACGTAGGCAGGCAAAAGTTTTTCCCGGTATTCGTGATGGGAATCTGTTGAAGTAATCAATTCAACCGACTTGACTTTTAGACCATCAATCAAATGTTTACGAGCAACATACAACGCTTCCTCTTCCGTAACTCCATGTTTAGTTTGACCGGTGCGGGCATCGACCAACATATGGTCATTAATCCAATAAAATGGTTGTCCATCAAAATCTCTCAACTCGATGGTGCTTACGGGATGCTTCATGTCTAACGCTGAAGGACTGATGAGGTTGTCAAAAGACGACATAACATGAGTGGCTTTCTTAAACTGATCGCCGTGAATGTCATCAATATTACTCCAAGAAAAATATAGCCCACTGATGGTCCACATTAAAAACTGAAGTCCTAAGAGCAGTCCCAAATACCTGTGCGCTTTTCTAATTTTTGTCGATAAATTTCTAGAAACCATTATTTTTTACATTTGTGTAACAAAAGTAGTTTATATTCGTCTTATTGCTCGAATAGCGTGCTTTAAATCAAATTATAATCTTTTAAATATTTCCCAACTATGAGTTACTTCTCAAAATTCATCGCTCTAATTGCTCTTGCAGTTACACTTTCGAATTACGGTCAAACCGCAGACGAAATCATTGACACCTACCACGAAAATATTGGCGGTATCGACAAATTAAAAGCCGTAAATGGCATCAAAATGACCCTGAAAGTCAATCAAGGGGGCATGGAACTTCCTATTGAAGTGATTCAACTAAAAGATGGTCGTCAAATGACCAAAATTACATTTCAAGGATTAGAAATCATGCAAGGAGTTTTTGACGGCACTACTTTGTGGAGCACCAATTTCATGACCATGCAGGCCGAAAAAAGTGATGCCGAAGCCTTAGAAAATTTCAAACTAGGGCTCAACGATTTTATGGATGATTTTATCGACTACAAAGACAAAGGTTACGCCGTTGAAATGCTTGGTGTAGAAACTATTGACGGAACCGAAGCCTACAAAATTAAGTTGACCAAAGAACCTGTGACAGTTGAAGGGCAGTTGGTCGATGATGTTAACTACTACTACTTCGACAAAGACAACTATGTGCCAATTGCCGTTCATTCTGAAGTAAAAGAAGGTCCTGTAAAAGGCAAAATGGGAGAGACAACCATGAGCGACTACCAAGAAGTGGATGGTATTTATTTTCCATTTTCTATGAGTCAAGGCATCAAAGACGAAAACATTCAACCCATAACTGTTGTAAAAATTGAACTTAACCCTGAGGTGACTGACAGTATGTTCACCTTTCCAGACACCATGAAAACAGACGGAGGTAAGTAATTTTTTTTATCTAAAAGCCCTTCTCGAAAGGGCTTTTTTATTCTCTATTTCTTAATATTTTAACCAATGAAAACACTCAAACTTATTCTAACTCTATCGATTCTTCCCTTTTTGGGGCAAGCTCAAGAGCTCGCTATCAATAACGGAAAAGCCATTTTTGGCGATTTGACTGCTCGACACATTGGCCCTGCTGTGATGAGCGGTCGCATCAATGACCTTACCGTTCATCCTACCAACAGCCTAGTCGTTTATGCGGGCACTGCAGGCGGCGGGGTTTGGAAATCAAGTGATGGCGGGGTGGTTTTTCAACCCATTTTTGACGACTATTGCCAATCTATTGGTGTAGTAACCCTCGACCCAAATGACCCGGACAACACCATTTACGTGGGTACTGGCGAGACTTGGACCCGCAACAGTGTGTCTGTTGGAGACGGTTTGTACAAATCCACAGACGGAGGAGTCAACTGGAAGAAAATGGGTTTTGAAAAGTCTGAACGCATTACTAGCGTCATCGTGAACCCCAAAAACTCCAATGAAATATATGTTGGCGTTTTGGGAGCACTTTGGGGCGACAGTAGCGAGCGTGGGGTATATAAATCTGTTGATGGTGGTGAAAATTGGGAAAAACTACTCTATGTGGATCAACGCACGGGCTGTGCCGATTTGGCAATGGATCCCAACGATCCAAATGTGCTTTATGCCAGCATGTGGGCTTTCCGAAGAACCGGATGGTCTTTTGAGTCGGGAGGCGACACCAGCGCCTTATACAAGTCAACCGATGGAGGCCAAAGTTGGAATAAAATTCACAACGGTTTTCCAAGCGGTGATTTAGGCAGGCTAGGAATAGCCATAGCACCTTCAAATACGAGAGTCCTCTACACCGTCATTGAAGCCAAAGAACCCTCCAAAAAAGGGCTGTACCGCAGCGAAGATGGTGGACAGAGTTGGAACCAATTGAACAATGATTTTGGAATTACAGTGCGTCCATTCTATTTTTCAAGAATTGTTGTTGACCCAAGAGATGAAAACGTGGTTGTCAAAGGTGGCTTGAGCGGTTCAATTTCTCGAGACGGTGGAAAAACCTTTAAAAATTTGGGCAATATGCACAGTGACATCCACGACATTGTCTTTCACATCAATGACTCCAACATCATGTATGTTGGAACAGATGGAGGTGTTTACCGCTCCATGAATGCTGGGGTAACTATGGAAATAGTGGAAAATCTTCCAGTATCTCAGTTCTATCAAATCAGTTTAGACAATGCAAGTCCCTACAATGTGTATGGTGGGCTTCAAGATAATGGATCGTGGTACGGACCGTCTTCATCGCCTGGAGGCATTGAAGCCAAAGACTGGCACTCCATCGGGCAGGGCGATGGATTCAGAGTGCTCAAGCACGCTACCAAGCCTGTTATCTATTCAGAAATGCAGGGTGCGGAAAACATTTGGAGAATTAATACTGAAAATAGTTTAATTAAAACCATTCAACCCTTACCGGCTGATGAAACGGTTAAACTTCGTTTCAATTGGAACACTCCAATTGCTATGAGTCCTACAAAACCAGACCGATTCTATGTCGGGAGTCAATTTTTGCACCGTTCTGAGGACATGGGCGACAGTTGGGAAATCATTTCGCCCGACTTGACTACCAACGATCCGTCGAAGCAAAATCAAGAAGATTCTGGAGGATTGTCAATGGATAACTCTGGAGCCGAAAATCATACCACCATTTTTACAATTGCCGAATCTCCTCTAAACGATCAAGTCATTTGGGTAGGTACCGACGATGGCAATGTT
>JALRKI010000002.1 GCA_023254815.1 Flavobacteriaceae bacterium | reverse complement strand
CTCCATGCATTGCGGTTCCTCAAGACCCACGATGGGGAAGATTTTATGAGGGATTTGGAGATAATACGGCATTGGTAAATGGTTTGACTGCTGCGGCTATTGAAGGATTTGAAAATCCGTTGGTCAAAATAGACAACCGTCAAATTGCGGGTTGTGCCAAACATTTCATCGGTGATGGTGCAACGACTTTTGGCACGGGAACAAGGGTAGAAGGCATACATACCTATTACCTTGATCGAGGTGACGCCAAAATGACTGAAGCCGAAATGCGCGAAAAATATTTACCCCCATACATCACCGCTATTGCTTCGGGTGTCAAAACCGTAATGATGAGTTTCAATAGCTTCAACGGGGAAAAATGTCATGGAAGTAGTTACCTGATCAAAGATCTGTTGAAAGGTGAATTAGGATTCGAAGGCTTTGTCATTTCTGATTGGGCTGGGATTGATGAAATCCCAGGCGATTACAAATCCGATATCATTAAAGGTGTTAACGCCGGCATCGACATGGTCATGGTACCTGGAAATCTATTTGGACAAGAGCACTACAAAACTTTTATTACCCTGTTTAAAGAGGCTGTAGCTGAAGGGTCAATCCAACAAGATCGCTTGGATGATGCCGTTAGACGTATTTTGACAGTGAAGTATCAAATAGGATTGTTTGATGATCCATTTATGTCCGATCAGTTTACTGCCGAGGTAGGCTCCAAAGCCCATCGTGAATTGGCCCGTGAGGCTGTTCAAAAAAGTACCGTTGTGCTAAAGAACAATAGTAATATTTTGCCTCTGTCTAAAGCAGATCAAATTACAGTTGTGGGCTCTGCGGCCAATAATCTTGGCATGCAAAACGGTGGCTGGACTGTTGAATGGCAGGGTCATTTTATGCCTGATTTTGACTTTCTTGATGACAATGCAGATGGTCGAATTTCAGAGTCAGAATATATGACTCAAATACCCTTGGTTTATGGGTCAAAATTTGATTTAGCAATGTGGTCCGGTCGATTTAAAGGATTGGACGCCAATGCCGATAAAAATCTTTCAGCTGAGGAATATGCTTTCCTGGACAAAATGTTACCTTATCAACCTAACGGTACTTCAGTACTTCGTGGATTGGAAGGTTTGGGGTCCGTTAAAAATATCACTTATAATCCCAATGCCAAAGACATAGCACCAGGACAGACTGTTGTAGCGGTAGTTGGCGAATACCCATATGCCGAAGGCTATGGTGACGATCCTACCCTTAGTCTCAACTCGTATGACACACTTGTTCTTCAACGTGCTTTCGCCTCAGGAAACAAGGTGGTTGTGGTGATGTTAGCTGGTCGTCCCTTAAATATGGATTCTCACTTCGAAAAGGCCGATGCGGTTGTTGCGGCCTTTTGGCCTGGTATGGCTGGTGAAGGTGTAGCTGATGTGCTTTATGGCGATTTTAATCCAACAGCAAGACTTAGTTTTAAATGGTATAGAGACTTAGGCTTGGACAGCTCTAACAAACAAGTCTTATTTGATTTTGGATCAGGACTAAGTTATTAGAGGGTTAAAACAATGCACTCCGAAACTTCCATACTTGGGCGATAAATAACCCGAAGTATATTAGACCTAGTGCAAACTTCATTACTGAAGAAACTAGAAATCCCATCAGAGCGCCTGTTGCAGATTTTGCTGCTGTTCGCTCATTGGAGTTATTAAATAATTCTCCTATAAAGGCACCTAAAAATGTGCCAACAATTATTCCTAAGGGAATAGGAGATAGCAATCCAATGATCATTCCAATAACACTCCCAATCATTGATTTTCTGCTTCCTCCAAATCGTTTTACTCCAAATGTGGGTATCCAATAATCCAATATTGTTATGACCACCGTGACCGCAAGAGTAATGCCTAAAAAAGTCCAATTTGTAGGAATGGCTTTGGTGAAACTCAACACAAATAAGCCAAGCCAACTGAGTGGAGGACCCGGCAGAACAGGCAAGAAACTGCCAATTAAGCCTAATAACATAAAAATCACCCCGATAAAAATGAGCAAAAAGTCCATGGTTTTATATTTTTGTTAGATAAAATTAAGCTTATTTCACTTGGGTTAGGCATTAAGATAAAAATTGTAATTTTAAAAAAAATATAATGTACAGGCTGTTCCAACACATTGCGCTATTTGCCCTAGTGGCTAGCTGTTCGGAATTTAATTTTAAAAAAACGGATCAGGTTCAACTATTCGAAAACGAAAAAATGGCCATTGACTGGAATTCAGTGGACAGCTGGCCTACCTTCGAATCTTGTGAAGGTAATGAAAACTTACAATCGCGATTGGACTGCATCACGAGTACCATACAGCAGCATTGTGAAGAGCGGTTTCAGCACAATAATTTAAGGCAAAAAGACACCCTTTGGGTCAGGTTAATTGTTTCGAATACTGGTGCCATGGCAATGACTTTTGCACAAGAATCAGATAGCCTATTAGTGACTGTACTCCAAGAGTGCTCGTCGAGCCTACCAAAAATGACACCAGCTCTCAAGCGAGGCCAACCAGTGAATTGTGAGCTTAGCTTGCCGCTAATTTTTAGAACTCAAGAAGTTCAATAGTTCGATAGATGAAAGATCAAATCATTTTAGGGATTGATCCTGGAACAACCATTATGGGATTCGGCGTCATTCGCATCAAGGGTAAGTCCATGGAATTTATTCAACTCAACGAGTTGAACCTCACCAAATACACCGATCACTACCTCAAATTAAAGTTGATTTTTGAACGAACAGTTGAGTTAATTGACACCTTTCACCCCGATGCGATTGCCATTGAAGCTCCTTTTTTTGGCAAAAATGTACAGAGTATGCTCAAGCTAGGAAGGGCTCAAGGTGTGGCTATGGCGGCTGGGTTAAGCCGGGAAGTCCCCATTACCGAATATCTGCCCAAAAAGATTAAAATGGCTATTACCGGTAACGGAAATGCTAGTAAGGAACAGGTGGCCAAAATGCTTCAAAGTATACTAGGACTAAAATCGTTGCCCAAAAACCTTGACGCTACTGATGGTCTCGCTGCAGCCGTTTGTCATTTTTACAATCAAGACAAACCTGAAGGAAGCAAGTCTTATTCAGGATGGAGTAGTTTTGTAAAACAAAATCAAGACAAATTAACTAAGTAATTTTATTACCATCGCTGGAATCTATCTCCATATCCCTTTTTGTAAACAGGCCTGTCATTATTGTGACTTCCATTTTTCAACTTCACTAAAATACCGAAGTGAGATGGTTACAGCCATCCAAACGGAATTGGTCTTGAGGTCAAGTGAATTCACGGAACCAATTAGTACAATTTATTTCGGCGGAGGAACACCAAGCCTTTTATCTTCCTCGGAAATCGCTACAATTCTCAGTACCATTGACAAAAACTTCAAGCTAACTTCTTCTCCAGAGATTACTTTGGAAGCAAACCCAGATGACTTGAGCAAATCCAAAGTTGAGCAACTTTGGGCAATAGGGATCAACAGGTTGAGCGTTGGAATTCAATCATTTTTTGAAGACGATTTGATACTAATGAATCGGGCTCATTCGGAAAAGGAAGCCCATAGAGCATTGGATTTAGCGACCAAAGTTTTTGACAATATTTCAATCGATTTGATTTATGGTATCCCAAACAGTAGTATGTCTCAATGGCAACAGAATGTAGAACTGGCATTGGATTATAACCTCAAACACATTTCGGCTTATGCCTTGACCGTTGAACCTAAAACAGCCTTGTCCAGTTTTATCAAAAAAGGATTAATTGGAGATGTGGATGATGATCAAGCCAAAGATCAATTCGAATATCTGGTTGACACCTTAGAGTCCCATGGGTTTGAACATTATGAGTTGTCAAATTTTGCAAAGCATGGTTGGTACAGCAAAAATAACTCTGCCTATTGGCAGGGCATACCCTATATTGGAGTGGGCCCTTCGGCCCATTCCTTCGACGGTAAAAAAAGAAGTTGGAATATTCGAAACAACATTCAGTACGTCAAAAACATTGGGGCTCATTCACCTATTTCGGAAGAAGAAATCTTGACAACTGTCGATCGATACAACGAGTATGTCATGACTGGTTTGAGAACTATTTGGGGAATAGACTTGAAAAAGGTAAAATCTGAATTTGGTGACAGTTTTGAAGCCTATTTGCTAATGCAGTCTCAAAAATATTTAGTTCAACAATTGCTATTTATTGACGACTCAATTTTAAAAGTTTCTCGAAAGGGTCGGTTTTTATCTGACGGCATTTCTGCAGACTTGTTCATGTTGAATCTGAAATAGTCAGAATCCACATTTTCCCCACAAATACTGAACCAATTCAAACAAATAATTATATTTGCAGTCGTTCCACGCGGCTGTGGTGGAACTGGTAGACACGCCAGACTTAGGATCTGGTGCCGCAAGGCGTGGGGGTTCGAGTCCCTTCAGCCGCAC
>JALRKI010000176.1 GCA_023254815.1 Flavobacteriaceae bacterium | reverse complement strand
AAATTTCGTCCGAAACCACATAGATTTGAGGATATTTCTCTAATACTATAGCCAATTCTTCAAGTTCATGTTTTGAATAGACGGAACCCGAAGGATTGCATGGTGAACTGAACCAAATCATTTTAGTTTTCGAAGTAATGGCTCCCTCCAACTGTTCTGGAGTTATCTTGAAGTCGGTCTCTATGGAGGTGGCAACTTCAACGGGAACTCCTTCGGCAAGTTTAATCATGTCTGAATAACTGACCCAATAAGGACAAGGTAAAATGACTTCGTCACCTGGGTTGAGCATGACCATTGCAATATTTGAAAGCGATTGTTTGGCCCCAGTGGATACAACGATTTGGGAAGGTTCATAATCCAGATGGTTATCTCTTTTAAATTTTGCACTAATGGCTAGTTTAAGATCGGCATATCCATCTACTGGAGAATAACTGTTGTAGTTATCATCTATAGCTTTTTTAGCCGAATTTTTAATAAAATCAGGAGTTTCAAAATCGGGTTCTCCAAGGCTTAATCCAATGATGTCTTTGCCTTGACTTCTCAGTTCTCTTGCTTTGGCTGCCATAGCCAAAGTTTGAGAGGTTGACATATTGATGACTCTGTCAGATAGTGGATTCATATCAATTAAAGTGATTATGCCATTTTTGGCTCTTTGCCAAGGTATTTCAGGTATGAAAAATGCGCGGCGATAGCTTGTCGCATAGATCCATATTCTTTATAGGGCAAGCCAAATTCAGCAGCGGTATCTCTGACAATTTTAGCGATTTTTCCGTAGTGAATATGACTGATATTTGGAAAAATATGATGCTCAACTTGATGATTCAATCCTCCAGTGTACCAGCTGACTAATTTATTTTTACGAGCAAAATTTACCGTTGTTTTCAGCTGATGAATTGCCCATGTGTTGGCCATCATTCCATCTTCTTGAGGCAATGGCATTTCGGCCTCATCCATTACATGGGCCAACTGGAAAACAATACTCAATATCAATCCAGCAGTATAATGCATCACAATAAATCCAATAACTACTTTCCACCAAACCAAATGAAGAAGCATAGGAATAATTATCCAAATCATGACGTATAGAACTTTAGAAACTACTAGTTTACTCCAATTGATAACAGGATTTGGGAATTTCCCATATGACAATTTGCGCTTCATGTAGCGAAACATCTGAGTGAAATCAGTGGTAATTGCCCAGTTGATGGTCAGTAGGCCATAAAGTAACACCGAATAATAATGTTGAAATTTATGATGCTTTCTCCATTTGGTGTGCTTTGAAAACCTCAAAATTCTCCCGGCTTCCAAATCTTCATCATGCCCGTGGACATTTGTATAAGTGTGGTGCAAAACGTTGTGTTGAACTTTCCAATTATAGACATTGCCAGCCAAGAGATATATGCTGCTACCCATCAATCTGTTAATCCAATTTTTTGATGAAAAAGACCCATGGTTGGCATCGTGCATAACATTCATTCCGACACCGGCCATTCCAATTCCCATGACAATGGTCAAAAGCAATTGAACCCAGCCGGGAAGGTTAAGAGTCAAAAGAAGAAAGTAAGGTGATAAAAAAATGCCAAACATTACAAGGGTTTTGAACCATAGTTTGGCGTTTCCTGTGCGTTTGATGCCTTTGTCTGCAAAATATTGGTTAACTCTTTGGTTGAGAGTTTTGAAGAATTTCATGGAATCTGCTCTTGGAAAAGAAACGGAATTTTTTAACATAGCATGAGGTTTTTATTGTACACCTGCTTGGTAAAAATAAGGATTATTCAATCTAATTACTTAACATTTGTGATTAGTTTTTAAAACTTATTTTTGTCGCATGGAACAGCTCACCTTAGTCACAAAATATTTCCCTGATCTCAATGAGCTTCAGGTCAATCAATTCGCTCAACTTCAGGGTATATATAATGACTGGAACTCTAGAATAAATGTGATTTCAAGAAAGGATATAAACTCGTTAGAAGAAAGGCATGTTTTGCATTCTTTAGGTATTGCTAAAGTCATTCAATTTACACCAGGCACACAAGTTTTGGATGTAGGTACTGGAGGCGGATTTCCTGGAATTCCTTTGGCTATTCTGTTTCCTGACACTCATTTCCATTTGGTGGATAGTGTGGGTAAGAAAATTATTGTTGTCAAGGCCGTTTCCGATTCAATTGGTTTAAAAAATGTTACCGCTACTCATGCTAGAGCAGAGGAAACCATGGGTTCATATGATTTTGTAGTCAGCAGAGCGGTCACTGCAATGCCAAATCTCTTTGACTGGGTCAAGAGCAAAGTGTCTAAAAGGCACATGAATGCCCTCGAAAACGGGCTTCTTTGTCTCAAAGGAGGAGATCTCACTGAGGAACTTGTCAGTTTTCGAGGTGCAAAACATTTTGAATTGGCTAACTATTTTTCCGAAGCCTTTTTCGAATCAAAAAAAGTGGTCTACATTTCGGTTAAAAGTTAATGGTCAAGTTTGCAGTAAGTCCAGTACTTTCTGACACTACTCGACACACTCCTCCAACGCATAATAATCCTCCACGTTGTCTACCATAATTGATTGACAATCTATTTGATCCTTTAGAAATGCTCCCTCCAAAGTTGAAGTAGTGTATGCGCTTTTCTTCGTGATCGTTGCCATAATTATATATGTCATTGGCATAGAAGGACAGTCGAGGACTAAAATTATACTCTAATGTTCCTCCTGCCCAGTTTTTCTTATCTTCTTTTGTCCACAGATGTTGAATTTCAATTTTAGCTGATTTTCCATTTGACATTTTATAAATGGCATCCATTGCAACAATTTTAGCTCGAACAAGCTCAATGGCACTGTCTTCTAAATATCGTTTGTTGTAATTCTGCGTCATAAAAAAGGTATTAGTGAACCAAGCAGAGTTCCATTTTTTACGAATTTCTAGATTAAAATCTGAGAAATATTTGGTTCCAAATCCAAAAGGCTCTGTGTCGTAGTCCGCTGTGATACCTGCGTCTGGATTAGGAAATACCGAAGTAGTTTTCAATCCTGCCCAATAGGATGTATTGAGCGCTACCGAAGTGCCATAGGCTCCTCCAAGTGGAGTATCTTTTTTAAATTTGTAGAATACATCCAACTGGCCCCCTATTTCACCTACTTTGACAAGATTTTCAGCAAGGAACAAGACGTTAAACTGAGGTTGGTACACATAAATATTTGCAAGACTGAAATCCTGTTGTTTGGTTAATGCCGGAACAAAATTGACCACATTTTCATTATAGATATTTCCTTTCTTTAATCTATCTGAAAAAAAGGTCATATTTTCTAATCTTCGCATGGTCAAGTCGGCACCAAATCCGTCTCCTGTAAATCCTGAGTTGAATAGCAAAGCGCTTCCTGGCTTGACAAAATAATTGTCAAAGCTATTTCTAAAAGGAATGCCATCCTTATTTTTCATAACATACTCCAAGCCAGCATAAAATGAACCAAGGGTTAAGTCAAATCTACCTGAATAGGCATTGGTCAATTCGTCAAATCCGGGATTCTCTAATTCCAATTTTTCCTGTCTTCCTACGTAACTACCACCCAGATTCAATTGGGTGTTTTCCCAACCTAATTGGTTCGAAAGGTTAAAGGTGAAGTCCGCCCCAAAAATACTTCCATTAGAAGTTTTGAATCCAACCCTATGTTTTCCGTATAGTGCCGTAATTGATAAATTGTTCAGGGGCTTGTATGTGATCATTCCGCCTCTCAAGGCGTTGTTAAGTCCAAGTTCACGATCTTCCCAACTTCTTAGAATTAAACCTGATCCAAATTGTGCGTAATAATATCCCGCTGTAACGTCAATTTTACCTCGCTTGTACCTAACATTGTAAGTTCCAATGTTGGTATTTTCAAAATTTGGAGAAAAATTGAGCAGAGCTTGAGGTGAATAAGACTCAACCTGAACGCTGGCTGAAAGAAAATCGTAGAAATTATAATCCAGTTTAAGATAATTGTTGGAACGCAAATGCTCTTCTCCAGAACGGGACACATCGTCATAGAAGTCTCCAATTTTTGAATCGTCATTGTACCAAATCAGATTACTTTCAAAACCTAAATTGAGGTGGTTGGAAAATTGTCCATACACAGTTTGAAGTAGACCGAATAGCAGAAAAATACTAGTTTGAATGGCTCTCATAATAGTAAATCTATTTAGTCTATTTACTCAGCGATTTCAAAGTCTTGAAGAGTTCTTCTTCAGCGCCTTGTGTATAGCCAGTATGTTTGTGAACGATTTCGCCTTTCTTGAGAACTATGACATAGGGCATAGAACTAATATTTAAACCTCTTTTGAGATCTTGGTTGTCGTCAATCAAAACTTGATAAGGCCAAGACTTGCCTTTTACCATGGGACGGATTCTGTTTTTGGTGCGAGCATCGTCAATTGATACTGCATAGAAAGTAAAGTTCACCTCATCTTTCCAATCGTCGAAAACTTCACTAATTGCGTCTAGTTCATTAATGCAAGGAACACACCAAGTAGCCCAAAAACTCATAACGACTAGTCCTTCTTTACCTGAAATTGTCTTAGTA
>JALRKI010000160.1 GCA_023254815.1 Flavobacteriaceae bacterium | reverse complement strand
TAACCTTGCTTTTTCTCCTGATCCCAGCAGTATCGACCAAATTGAATTCAAATCCAAAACGATTGTACTTGGTGTCCATCGAGTCACGGGTTGTTCCAGCAATGTCAGTAACGATATACCTTTCTTCACCGATCAGCGCATTGATAAAAGAAGATTTACCTGCATTAGGCCTTCCTACAACTGCGAATCGAGGAAGATGTTGATCCTCTTTCAATGGTTTGTCAGGAAGCACTTTTGTAATAGCATCGAGCAAATCGCCAGTCCCACTTCCGCTGATACTTGCAATGGTGAAATATTCGCCTAATCCCAGCGCATAAAATTCGACAGCATCTCTTTCTCGGTTGGAATTATCGACTTTATTGACTGCCAAAAAAACAGGCTTGTTGACCTTTCTCAACAGCGAGGCCACGTCTTCGTCCATGCCAGTAACTCCAGATTCTACGTCTACCATAAAAACAATGACATCAGCCTCGTCAATGGCTAACTCAACTTGTTTGTCAATTTCAGTTTCAAACACATCGTCACTACCGCGGACATAGCCTCCAGTGTCAATGACAGAAAATTCCCTACCATTCCAATCCGAACGGCCATAGTGGCGATCACGAGTAACACCAGAAGTGGCGTCAACAATTGCTTCTCGACGCTGAATCAAGCGATTAAATAAAGTGGATTTCCCAACATTGGGCCGACCTACTATGGCTACAATACTCATCTTTCAGAAAATATTGGCAAAAGTAATACTTCCTGAGAGAATCAGCGCGGTTTGTTCGGAACCAAATAAATCTTGGATTTATTTGACTTCAAAGGAGATTTTAGCGTTGATGCGGTAACTTGTTATTTTACCATCAGAAACAGTTGCGCTTTGGTTTTGAATGTTTACCGAGCGAATATTTTTAACCGTTTTTGATGCATGGGCGAGTGCGTTCTGTGCGGCATCCTCCCATCCTTTGGGCGAATCGGCTAAAACTTCAATGACTTTAATAATTGACATAACAATGAGATTTAGGGTTAAGGGTGTCACTATTGAGTTTTTAAAATTACAAAAAATACTCAAGAACCAGAATACTTTAAAACCTTCTATGGGGGGACAATGGGGCTAGATCAAAATCGGGATTGACACCGTCTATGATTTGTTGACACAGTTTGCCAGTAATCGGCCCTAGGCTCCAGCCCATCATGCCATGACCTGTGGCTACAACTAGGTTGCTGTATTGATTTGCTCGACCAATATAGGGCAATCCATCGGGTGAGAGTGGCCTCATTCCCGATATGGCTTCCCGCTTTGAATTAGTAGAAATTTCGACGGACGGATAATATCTTTTGGCAGCACGAGCTATGGCCTCAACCCGCTCCTTGCGAATGATGGTGTTAATTCCCGACAATTCCATGGTTCCGGCAAATCGGGTAAAATCTTTCATTGGAGTTACCGCTACTTTGGCCTCCATCAATATGGCTGGAACGCTAATGCCAGTTGGTTCATGTACGTTTATTCGATAACCCTTACCCGCTTCCAGAGACAGACCAATGCCAATTTTCTTGAGCAGCGCTTTGGTCCATACGCCTGAAGCAATAATCAATTCATCCGGACGAAACTTTTCAACTTCCGTTTCAACAGCCGTAATGACAGAACCAGAAATTTTAATGTTAAGCACTTGTGAATGCTGATGAATGGAAACGCCTTGCTCAAGCAAATAAGACTTCATTGCACTCATGAACTCATGGGGCGTTGAATGGGAGTCACAGTGGTAGTGATATGCCCCAAGAATATCCATATTAGTTTCTGGTTGCAACTTGAGTACTTCCTCTGGATTCAGACTGGTGACCTTCAATCCCATTGCCTGAGCAGCCAAAACAACTTCTTTCTCGTGGTCACCAGCTTTTTGAGTTTGATAAGCCATCAAAAGCCCTTTTTTTTCAAGGTGAAAATTGAATTTCTGATTCTTGTGCAACTCGTGATAAAGTGCGCTGCTCGCTGTATTCAACTTTTCAATAATCGGCATGGCCTTTTTGACATGGGCCATGTTTGCGGATTTATAGAAATTCCAAGCCCAATGGATGAGATCGAGACTCAATCGAGGCTTTACATAAAATGGACTTGAACTGCTGAGCATATATTTCAACCCCATGGTAACCATCCCTGGTGCAGCGAAAGGCACGATATGACTTGGGGTGAGGTACCCTGCGTTGACGAAGGAAGCCCCTGTTTGACCGTCCGACTGATCCAGGACAGTAACCTGATGGCCCGCTTTGGACAAATGATAGGCAGTGCACATTCCAATGATACCGCCTCCAATGACTATGCAGTGTTTCATGTATTTCTATATCACTTGAAATCCACCAACATAAGGGTCGTCGTCGTCCAAAATAATCTGGTTATAACCAGTAATTCGCGCCCATCCTTCGACACTTGGTACAATAGCTTTGTATGGCCCAACTGAGGTGTATTCTTCTATCCTCCCTATAAACTTGGAACCGATGATGCTCTCGTGCACAAATTCATCGCCTTGTTTCAATTTACCTTGTGCAAACCATTGGGCCATCCGTGCTGAAGTTCCTGTCCCACATGGCGAACGATCAATGGCTTTATCACCGTAGAAAACAGCATTTCTGGCTGTTGCTTTCGAATCAATTGGTGCACCAGTCCAAAGTATATGACTCAATCCAAAAATCCTTTCATCTTGCGGATGAGTAAATTGATAAAGATCATTCAAACTTTTTCTGAGTTCTCTACTCCATGAAATCAGCGCGTCGGCAGAATGATGCTCCAAGCCTTTAAAATGGTCTTGAACATCAATAATAGCATAGAAATTACCACCAAAAGCAACATCGATTTTAAGTTTCCCTAAATTCGGGCAATCGACCTCAAGGGCTTCTTTAAACAAAAAAGAAGGGACGTTGGTCAACCTAACCGATGTGATGCGATTGCCGTCGCTTTGGTATGATACTTTGACAAGACCAGCAGGTGTTTCTAGCCTCAATTGACCCGAAGTTTTTGGTTCGACAAGGCCTTCTTCCAACATCACGGTGACAGTCCCAATAGTACCATGACCGCACATGGGCAAACAACCACTCGTTTCGATGAATAATATGCCAATATCGTTGGCCGGATCGGAAGGGGGATAAAGAATGCTACCGCTCATCATATCATGTCCACGTGGCTCAAACATCAAGCCTTTTCTAATCCAATCGAATTCTTTGAGAAAGTGCTGTCTTTTGTCGGACATGGATTTACCTGACAGCATTGGACCACCCGCACGGACAACTCGCACTGGATTGCCACAAGTGTGCGCGTCGACGCAGTCGAAAATAAGCTTAGCCATTTTTTGATTTGATGTTTGATATGTAGGACTCAACAAGCTGTTCGAGAATTGTCAAGGTGACTGTCCCCTCTTTCAGAATAACGTGATGAAATTCGCGAATGTCAAATTGTTCACCCAATTCCCTTTCGGCCTGTTCTCTCAATCTTCTAATGGTCAATTCCCCAACCTTGTAGGACAATGCTTGACCTGGCCAGGAAATATAACGGTCTATTTCAGTATTCACCTCGTGGATTGACAAGGCTGTATTGTTTTTTAAAAATGTTACCGCCTCATCTCTAGTCCAACCAAACGCGTGAATGCCAGTGTCGACTACTAATCTGCAAGCGCGCCACATTTCATAAGTCAGCTTGCCAAAAGATTCGTATGGAGTGGAGTAAATCCCCATTTCATTACCCAAGTATTCGGAGTAAAGACCCCAACCTTCTCCGTAAGCCGACAAATATAAATCCCTTCTGAATTTTGGTATTTGTTCACCCAGTTCGCTATTCCAAGACATTTGCAAATGATGCCCTGGCACGGCCTCATGGGCACTCAACGATGGTAAAACATATAATGGCCTACTGGGCAAGTTGAAAGTGTTAACCCAATAGAAACCTGGCCGCGTACTTCCAGCGCTAGTAGGAATATATCGGCCTCCAGTATACTTTGGGGCAATAGCGTCTGGAACAGGAGCTACCCCATAGGGCATTCTTGGTAACTCTTTAAATAGTTTTGGCAATTCTGCGTCGATACGCTTACAAATGTCCCTTGCAATCATCAATAATTCTTCTCCCGAACTGGCATAAAACTGAGGGTCAGTCCTCAAATACTCTAAGAATAATGGAAAGTCTCCCTTGAAACCGATCTCCTTGATAATATCCATCATTTCTTGACGAATTCTTTCAACCTCTCTTAACCCCATCTGATGAACTTCCTCTGGAGTTAAATCGAGGGTAGTGTAATAGGCTATTCTATTGAGATAATAGGCCTCACCATTTGGAATGGCCGAAACTCCAATACTTTGACGAGCCGATGGAAAATATTCGTTTTCAAAAAAAGATTTGATTCTTTTAAACTGAGGCACAACGATTTCATTAATCAATCTTTTTCCAACGTCAGCCAGAGAATCCTTTTGAGAAACACTATAGATCGGAGGCAAATTCAGAAACGGTTGATAAAAAAAATTGTCATTCGGATTTTGAGTAATGTGGTCGTTATACGTCGATTCGTAACCTTCAAAAATAACTCTTGGCTGAGTGATTCCCAGTGCGATTCCCTTTTTCAGCAACTCCAAATGTTGATCGACAAACATGGGCAGAGCATTGAGTTTTTTGACATATTCCTCCACTTGTTGTTTGTTGTCTAAAGCTCGAACTTCGTATGCCAAATCGTTGTGAAATCCAGCGTCTGAAAGCAAAGGATTGAGATAGGATTTAAACTCAAAATAATCCACCTGCTCTTGCAAGACGAATAGCTGTAATGCAACAGAAATGCGGTCGGATTCAGACAGTTCGTCCAGATTCAATTGACGAAGTGCATCAATTTGGGTAAGAGCAAATTCGGCATCAGACCTGAATCTATCTTCTGTATAATAACCCAATGGATATTGTTTTTCGTCGTAGGACTTGTGACTTTCAATGCGTTCTAATATGACTTTCAGTTGTGAAGTGCCGTCGTCAAAAGAACAAGTCCAAAGTACGAAACAAGCTACCAGAACTGCACCTCGAAAAAAAATGGAGTGATTCATAGCCGAATTTAATTAATACGTTGATCTAAACATAACGAATTCTTTGTTTGAAGTGCTGTTGGCAACATCATTTCAGGAAAATTTTGAAAAGACACTGGACGAACCCATCTCAACAATGCATCATGCCCTACTGCTGTGAATCGCGAATCGGTTGAGGCAGGATAAGGTCCACCATGCTGCATTGAAGCGCAAACCTCAACCCCAGTGGGAACCTGATTGAATATCATTCGCCCAACTTTGTTTTGCAGCTTTTCGACAAGAGAAGGACGTGAACTTATTGATTCTTCAGTTGCCATTATCGTCCCGGTCAAATTTCCTTTCAAACAAGAGATCGCCCGTTCCAACTCTTCCCAATCCTTGCATGACACCATGATGGCAAATGGACCGAAAACCTCTTGTTGGAAATCTGGATTATTGATGAAATCTTCCCCATTCATCTGTAACAATGTTTGCCCGACTTGATTGGCACCATTGACTTCAGAAATTGAACAAAGGGATGTCAGTTCAGCATATTGCATTCGTTCATCTTTCAAGTGATTATAGGCTTGCTTCAAATTGGGATGTATCATACTTTGAGTAGCGCGTTGGGCTAACGAATTGCCCAAATGGAAGCAAAATGATTTCCAAAGTACCCCGTCTATTCCAAAAATCAAACCAGGACTTGTACAAAACTGCCCCGTTCCCAACATTATTGAATCGGATAATTCTTGCACTAATTGGTCTTTTTGAAGTT
The DNA here is from genome assembly GCA_023254815.1 of Flavobacteriaceae bacterium. GTDB lineage: Bacteria > Bacteroidota > Bacteroidia > Flavobacteriales > Flavobacteriaceae > JALRKI01. The sequence continues at coordinate 8,573 of JALRKI010000160.1, read as the reverse complement.
CCAGCTTTTCAGGGAAAACCACCACTGGGTTGACACTTCCCATTTCTGCAAAAACAGGAATAGGTTCTTTGCGTTGTGAGGCCAAGTCAAAAAGCGCCCTTCCCCCCTTTTCACTACCTGTAAATCCAATAGCTTTGATCAAAGGGTGTTTGGCTAATTGCTGCCCAACTCGATGATCCATGCTATTCAAATGTGCAAACACTCCATTTGGCATGTTGGTGCAATGAGCAGCTTTTACAATAGCCGATGCAACCATAAAACTGGTACCAGCATGCATGGGATGAGACTTTACAATCACAGGGCATCCTACAGCAAGGGCGGAAGCGGTGTCACCTCCGGCAGTTGAATAGGCTAACGGAAAATTGCTTGCACCAAAAACCGCCACAGGTCCCAATGGCAACATCACCTTTCTGATGTCGGCTTTTGGCAAAGGTAATCGGTCTGGAGCAGGCAAGTCAATACTTGGTTTCTGCCAAGAACCGCTTCGTGCTTCATCTGCAAAAATTTTCAATTGGCCTAAAGTTCTTCCACGCTCTCCTCTTGCCCTACCTTCTGGTAATCCTGTTTCATTGCAATAAGTTTGAATCAAATCGTCTCCGAGGGCTTCAATTTCAAAGGCAATCCTCTCTAAAAACTCTGCTCGACGATCTCCAGAAAGTTTGCTGAATTCAAAAAAAACACTTGAAGCAGATTCCGCGGCGTAGTTGACCTCTTCAGTAGTCGCTTCAATGAAACGTCCAGAAATGGGTTGGTCCAGTATTGGATTAAAGGTGCTAAAGTGCTGCGACCCTGAATGTACTAATTGGCCATTGATCCAATTGCCGAAAATTTTTTCTTGCTTCATAGTACAGGTCTTTTTTGTAGGGCTTCATGGATAATTTCTTCAACCTTTTGACGCTCTAAACCCACCAAGGGCAGTCGAGGAAGTCTTACGATCTCAGTACCAAGACCCGTGGCCTGAGCGGCCAGTTTGATGTTTTGAACCAGTTTTGAATTGACGTCCAACTCGAGCAAGGGCATAAACCAATCGTTGATGTTTCTTGCTTTGGCAAATTCTCCTTTTTTAACCAGTTCATATATGGCTACTGTTTCTTTTGGAAAGGCATCGACTAAACCTGCTACCCAACCATCGGCTCCAAGCATCAATGACTCAAAAGCAATGGTGTCAACACCTGTCAGAATAGATAATCTTGATCCAAACTCGTTTCGCAATTTGGTTATATTGGATGTCACTCTAGTTGACTCCTTAACAGCCTGAATGGTTTCGCAGTTAAGCAATTCTTCAAACATTGGAATGGTTACTTCAATGCCATAATCAACCGGATTGTTATAGATCATGATTGGAAGGTCGGTATGTTTGGCAATCGTTTGGAAGTAGTGAACCGTTTCTCTTGAATCGGCTTTGTACCTCATTGGGGGTAAAACCATCAGGCCATCGGCTCCATCTCGAAGCGCTTGAGTTACTGCTCTAAGCGCTTGGGTTGTTGAAGCTTCGGCCACATTCATAATCACGGGAACAGTACCATTTGACAAGATCTTGGCTTCTTGAATCAATTCAGATTTCTCTTCTGACCTCAAAGTACTTGCTTCTCCAAGAGTACCTCCGAGGACAAGTCCATGAACACCGGCTTTGAGTTGAGCTCTCGTGTTTTTCTCAAAAGTCAAAAAATCGATTGAGTCATTGGATTTGAACGGTGTAAGCAATGCCGGCATCACTCCTTGCCATGATAATTTCATAGAGTAGGTATTTAATTTGATTAAGCTAACTTATGAAAAATAAAGCAATTTCATTGACTCAAGAGTGGTATCCAAAACGCTTTAATTGGTTGTTATTGTTTCGCCAATTTTTATTGACCTTGACATACAATTCAAGATGAATTTGTTTGCCAAAAAACTGTTCTAAACTTTGACGCGCTCCAACTCCAACGCGTTTTAGAGCAATTCCTTTATGTCCAATCAATATGCCCTTTTGAGTTTCTCGTTCAACCATGATTACTGATCTGATGCGTACAATATTGTCAGATTCAAAAAACTCTTCAGTTTCAACCTCTACAGCATAAGGGATTTCCTTTTTGTAATACTGCAAAATGCGTTCGCGAATAGCTTCATTGACAAAAAATCGTTCTGGCTTATCAGTCAATTGATCTTTTGGATAATATGGAGGCGCCTCGGGCAAAAGTTCCAAAATGCGATCAAATACAACATCCACTTGAAAATTCTCCAAGGCCGAAATTGGATAAATCTCAGCATTAGGTACCAAATTTTGCCAATAACTAACTTGGGTTTCAAGTTGTTCTTGATTGGTCAAGTCAATTTTATTAATCAATAAGATTACTGGTATTTTGGTCGAAGTGATTTTGTCAAAAAACACTTCATCTTTGAGGGATGTCTCTCCAATTTCAACCATATATACTAGGATATCAGCATCATCAAGGGCTGTTTTCACAAAATCCATCATGACCGATTGCAATTCGTATGCTGGTTTAATAATTCCAGGAGTGTCAGATAATATCACTTGAAAGTCTTCACCATTGACAATTCCCAAAATTCTGTGTCTGGTAGTTTGAGCCTTTGAGGTAATGATGGACAAGCGCTCACCAACAAAGGCATTCATAAGAGTAGATTTGCCAACATTTGGATTACCAATGATATTTACAAAGCCTGACTTGTGCATGAGATTTCTTTAGACCACAAAAATAGGCTTTATTTGGCTAGTATTGTCTCCTCTCGTTTCCTAGGTTTTGAAAATTGAGATTTGAGATTAAACAAAATCTTGCGGTTAGAAGCAGTTTGTATTGTGTAAAATTCCCTAATTTTAATCATTATAAAACAAAACGGCTGAGCCTCATCAGCTGCCACATACTATTTTTATGCAAGAGACGTATTACGACCCAAAGGACCTCAGAAAATTTGGTAAAATTGCCGAATGGAACGAAGAGCTCGGAGCAAAATTTTTCGAATATTACAATAAGGTTTTCGAGGCAGGGGCACTTAGTCCTCGGGAAAAATCTTTAATCGCTCTTGCTGTAGCGCACACCATTCAGTGCCCATATTGCATTGATGCCTACACTGGAGATGGACTTCAAAGGGGAATTACCAAAGAAGAAATGATAGAAGCTCTGCATGTTGCAGGGGCTATTAGAGGTGGGGCAAGCATGGTTCACGGTGTTCAAATGATGAATAAATACAATAAACTTTCGATGTAATTTATGGTCAACTCCCATTCTCTGCACAAACAGGGCAAGGCTTTAGCCGATGCACAAAATCAATTGACCTATCTCTCCAACGGTATTTTCAAGTCAGAACTTCCAAGCTTCAGAGAACGCATCCAACAATGTGGAGTAGCTGAGCTCCGTCCAAGGAATTTGGAAATTCTTCAAGTCAATTTGGGTTATATGTGCAACCAAGTTTGTGCCCATTGTCACGTCGACGCGGGACCAGACCGAAAAGAAATCATGACCAAAGAAACTATGCAGTCATGCCTTAACGTAATCAGCCAATCTGGAGCTCATACTCTAGATCTAACCGGTGGTGCGCCAGAAATGAATCCCAACTTCAGATGGTTTGTAGAAGAAGCGGTAAAAGTTGGAATTCAGGATTTTATTGTTCGATCTAATTTGACCATTATTTTGGCCAATAAATCTTATTACGACTTGCCCGATTTTTTTAAAGAACATAACATTCACGTGGTATCTTCAATGCCCCATTGGACAAAAGGCAAAACAGACACACAACGAGGTAATGGGGTTTTTGACAAGTCCATCAAAGCCTTGCAAATGTTGAACTCAGTGGGTTACGGCCTGCCCGAAAGCCCATTGCGATTAGATTTGGTATATAACCCCTCTGGGGCTTTTTTGCCAGGAGATCAAAAGTCCTTAGAACAAGATTTCAAACAAGTTCTGTTAGCCGATTTTTCAATTCAATTTCACAACTTGTTTGCTATTACTAACCTGCCGATCAGTCGTTTTCTGGATTATCTGATTGCATCTGGAAATTACGAAGACTATATGTACAGTCTCGTTGAAGCGTTCAATCCATTGGCCTTACAAAATGTCATGTGCACCAATACTTTGTCGGTCAGTTGGGACGGTCATTTGTTCGACTGCGATTTCAATCAGATGTTACATCTCAAAGTAAGCAGCTCCTCAAACCACATCAGTGATTTTAATCTTGAAGCACTTCAAAAAAGATCCATTGTCGTTTCACAACACTGTTATGGCTGCACCGCTGGAGCAGGGAGCAGTTGTCAAGGTTCGGTCATCTAAAGCTGAGTAATGAAAAATCACTTATTGATTACTTTTGTACGAAACCCAGAATTGGGCATGGTCAAAACAAGACTGGCTCAAAAAATTGGAAATGCCAATGCACTCAAGGTTTATATCGATTTACTCGAACATACTCATGGGACTATGCTGTCTACTGACTTCCAGAATGCCGTATTTTACTCTGAACAAATCCCTGATAGAGACATGTGGTCCAAGGATGATTTTTTGCGCTTCGCTCAACAAGGCAAACACCTAGGAGAGCGCATGAAGAATGCCTTTCAAACTGGCTTTGGTTTAGGATTTTCAAAGATTGTTCTCATCGGAAGTGACTTGCCAAGTTTGAAAACCTCACATTTGAATGAGGCGTTTTACCGATTAAAAAGTTGCGATGCTGTGATTGGCCCAGCGCAAGATGGAGGGTATTATTTGATTGGAATGAACCAACTCCATCAAGAATTTTTTAATGATAAATCGTGGGGTACTTCAACCGTTTTGGAACAAACCCTAAATGAGGTTTCTCATTTAAAAATTGACTTTATGGAGACATTAAATGATATTGATAACTTTGAAGACTTGAAAGGATTGGAAAAATTTAATACCTTATATGATGACTACAAATGAACATATTTTAGAATCTGTTGCCTATTTGAACTCCAAAGGAGTTGACCAACCTGAAGTAGGAATCATTCTTGGGACGGGCCTAGGACAATTGATTCATGAGATTGAGGTCTTAGAAAAAATTCCATACGAATTCATTCCCCATTTTCCTGTTTCAATAGTTGATTTTCACAAAGGCCAACTGATTTTTGCAAAAATCAACGGACGGAAAGTGATTATTATGCAGGGAAGGTTTCACATGTATGAGGGTTACAAACCTGAATCCATAACTTATCCCGTGAGAGTTTTGCATGCTTTGGGGATTTCTTCTTTATTGATTTCCAACGCCGCCGGAGCCGTAAACTTATCCTACAAAAAAGGAGAATTAATGTTGTTCAACGATCATATTAATTTACTGGGTGGATCGCCGTTGGCCTATAATGGAGTAGAACACTTGGGCAATCGTTTTGTCGATATGAGTGCGCCCTATGATTTCAGCATGTCTCAAAGGCTTAAACAAACGGCAAAGAGTTTGAACATTACATTGCATGAAGGTGTTTATGCGGCCGTTCTTGGTCCTCAACTCGAAACACGGGCCGAGTATCGCATGCTTAAAATTCTAGGAGCCGATGCTGTAGGCATGAGCACAGTGCCCGAAGTCATTGTGGCAAATCAGTTAAAAATACCTGTAATCGCCCTATCGATATTGACTGATGTTTGTGATCCAGACCATTTGGAACCCATAAACATCCCTGACATCATGGCACAAGCAGCCAAAGCGGAGCCCAATTTAATTTTACTCTTCAAATCACTAATATAAACTCATGAGCTATTTAAAAACTGCACATGACCTTTACAAGGAGGTCGCACTAAAACCTGATATTGGTTTGTGTTGCACTACCAATGCTGTTTGGGAGTTGCCAGGGTTGAAAATACCCAAAATCATGCAAGAGATGAACTACGGTTGTGGTTCAACAGTTCATGCAAGAGATCTGGTCAACAATCCAAAAGTACTTTATGTGGGCGTCGGCGGAGGAATGGAGCTGCTCCAATTCTCCTATTTCTCTAGGCAAAAAAATGCTATCATTGGCGTAGATGTAGTCGATGAAATGCTTGAGGCCTCTCAACGTAATTTTGTTCAAGCAGAGATTGAAAACCCATGGTTCAACAGAGATTTTGTTTTGTTGAAAAAAGGCGATGCGCTCAGCTTGCCGGTAGATGACAATTCCATTGACGTAGCGGCTCAAAATTGCTTATTCAATATTTTTAAGTCTGAAGATCTAAAGAAGGCCATTTCGGAAATGTACAGGGTGCTCAAGCCTCATGGCCGATTGGTTATGAGCGACCCCACTTGTGAGCAAGAAATGAATGAGACCTTGAGAGATGATGCACGATTGAGGGCCCTTTGCCTCAGCGGCAGTTTGCCCATTAACACTTACGTTAAAATGCTGACCGACGCAGGTTTTGGAACCATCGAAATTCGCTCGAGAAAGCCCTATCGCATTCTTGACCCAGGACATTATCATACCGATGAAATCATTTTTGTTGAATCCATAGAGGTGGCCGCAATCAAAGACCCTATGCCCGAAGATGGCCCCTGTGTTTTTACTGGAAAAACAGCCATTTATTTTGGAAATGACGATTATTTCAACGACCAAAAAGGCCATGTTTTATACCAAAATCAACCTTTGGCAATCTGTGACAAGACTGCTGAAGCATTGGCCAAATTGAGCAGGAAAGATATTTTTATCAGCGAGTCTACCTTTCACTATGACGGAGGAGGGTGCTGTTGACTTGAGTGTGGTATAAAATTAATTATGAAAAAATTGTAGCCCAAAAACCAAACAATTCATGAAAAAAATAGTTATCGTCGGCAATGGAATTTCGGGGGTAACTGCTGCCCGTCATATTCGCAAGTTATCTGATTTTCATATTACCATAATTTCGGGAGAGAGTGATTATTTTTTTTCGAGAACAGCGCTGATGTATGTTTATATGGGTCACATGAAATTTGACGACACTCAACCCTATGAACCTTCTTTTTGGAGTAAAAACAAAATAAACCTCAAAAAGGCTTGGGTAAAAAAAATAATATCGGAAGAAAAGCAATTACTGCTCGAAAATGATGAAACATTGGCCTACGATGTCCTCATACTTGCTACTGGTAGTAAACCAAATAAATTCGGTTGGCCAGGAGAAAATTTAGAGGGTGTTCAGGGACTTTACTCCAAACAAGATTTAGAATTATTGGAAAAATTGGCTCCTAACAACGTCATTTGTAACCATGCAGTAGTGGTTGGTGGTGGCCTGATTGGGGTAGAATTGGCCGAAATGTTGCATTCACGTCAAATCCCTGTAACCTTTCTTGTACGAGAATCTAATTTTTGGAACGGTGTATTGCCCGACCACGACAGCTCCATCTTGAATCAACACATTAAAGCACAAGGGATTGACTTGAGATTGGGAGTTAATCTAAAAGAAATTCGTTCGGATCATCTTGGACGGGTTAAATCGATCGAAATTGCGGAAACGGGCGAAATCATTCCATGCAATTTTGTAGGGCTCACCGCTGGAGTATCTCCTGAGATAGGATTGGCTCAAAATTCAGGAATCGAGACCCGACGAGGCATTTTGGTCAATCAATTTTTTGAAACTAATATAACTGACATTTATGCCATAGGGGATTGTGCTGAACAAACAGACCCTTTGCCCAATGGACGCCGATCTATCGAAGCAGTTTGGTACTCGGGTCGTATGATGGGTGAAACCATTGCCCAAACCATCACAGGAAACAAAATGCCCTATAAACCTGGACATTGGTTCAATTCAGCCAAGTTTTTTGACATTGAATACCAAACCTATGGCTGGGTAAGTAACTCACACTCGAAACCAAAGGATGAAATGCAACTTCACTGGCACAGCCTGGATAACACCAAAGGCGTAACTTTGTCTTTTGACAAAAATGAAGGTACTTTTTTGGGAATCAATACTTTTGGCATTAGAATGAGGCATATGGTTTTTGACCAATGGCTCAATGAAAAAAAATCTATTGAACAGGTCATCATGCAGCTCGACCAAGCACAATTCGATCCTGAATTTTACAAATCATACGTGAGCGAAATTCAATCTACACTTCTGACCACTTTATCAAATTCAGTGTTATGAGTGCACAGCAATTCAAAAGTCTAGCCTTGATCAATTCCGATGCGTATGGATTGAATACTGGTCAAAAATTAGCTCTATCTTCAGGCTTATTAGGGCTTTTACTTTTAGTATTAGCCACCTTTGGCGTCCAGCTTGTAAATGCCTCAACCCATTCGGGTCTGGCCATTTTTCTTTTAGGTGCGGGTATCGTTTATTTTGCTCGGGTCAGCTACCGCAACAAAATTTCTGGCATTCAAAATGGTGGTGTCATGTTCAGGTCTCTAACCAGCCGCGGAGTAGTAGGTTGGCTATTGGGTATCTCTTTGACTGTCTTTTATGTCATCCTATATTTTTACCCTGCTTGGCTTGGTCTTGGAAAAAATGGAGGGCCAAACAGCGGTTTGATTGCACTCTTTGATCCATTTAGCCTGTGGTTAAATGGTAATGCCGCCACCCAATGGTTTGTTTACGGAGCCCTTTACACCTTTGCCATTATAGTTTTTGGTTATAAGTTTTTACTTAAATACCGTCACAATCCATATCAAAAACTAAGAACCATATCTGTGA
>JALRKI010000079.1 GCA_023254815.1 Flavobacteriaceae bacterium | reverse complement strand
TAGAATTGAGTGCAAATATACAATTAAAAAAGGCTGAATACTTGCGTAAACAGCCTTTTGAGATATTAATAAAAATACGTCTAGTTTGCCTTAATTTCGAATTCAGTTCTTCTGTTTTCTTGGCGCCCTTCAGCTGAGTTATTGGATGCAATTGGTTTTGATGAACCATACCCCATTGCTGTCATGCGGTCAGCTTTGATGCCTTTTGATTTTAGGTAATTCACTACTGCATCAGCTCGTTCTTGCGATAACTTGTCGTTTAAAGTGGCTGATCCAGTGTTGTCAGTGTGTCCAGAGATTTCAATTTTCAATTTAGGAACGTCGTTCATTAACTTTACTAAACGGTCTAATTCTGAATTTGACTCGGATCTCAACACCGCTTTACCTAAATCAAAGAAGATGTTACGCAATGCAATTTTACTTCCTACAGCAATGTTTTTAAGTTCAATTGTCTTATCCACTAAGTTGTAATCGCTTCCATCTGGGATGTCGAAATTCTCGGAGTGAAATAGGTATCCTTCTGCTTTTACTGCAATACCATAATTTTTACCAGCTGTTAGTGATAAAAGAAATTTACCAGTGGCGCTATTCGTGGTAAATCGTTCGATGATTTTTCCATTGGAGTTGTCAACTATTTCGATCTCAGCTTCAACAGCTTTCCCCGTAATTGCATCAATCGTAATTCCCTTAAATACTGTTAGGGAAACTTTATTCACACTCACTGTTTTCTCAATTTGTGGGTCCTTTATAGGCATTGCTAGGGAGGCTAATAAATAGTCCTCCATATCCACAATTGGCTCCTTTGGTGGTCCCCAGAATGTCACTTTGTAAATATCAAATCCACCAGCTCCGCCGTCTCTATTTGAGGCGATATACGCATACTTTCCGCTCGCAGTTGAAGCGAAGAAGAAATCGTCATATGGTGTGTTGATAGGATATCCTAAATTTTTTGGCTTTGTCCATGTTCCTTGATCGCGGTACGATACGAAAATATCATACCCTCCGAGTGATTCGTGCCCCTGAGAAGCGATGTACATCGTTTTCCCATCAATAGCTAAGTAAATCGGACCGTCATTGAATTTAGTATTTACTTCACTAACCATAGTTGCGGCTCCAAAATTCTTTTCAATTTTACTGCGCATACCAGAATACATAATTTCAAATCCATTGCTTCTTGTTTCGCTATCGCGCGCAAAAAAGATGTTGTAGCCATCATGATTGTAGGAAGCATAAATTTCATTTACTTGGGGTGTACTTATTTGCCGAGGTAAAATATCTGCAGAGCCCCATTTTGCACCAGTTAAAACAGACTCGTATATATCAATCTGTCCTTCATTATCTTTGTGCAAGAGCATTCTTGTACCATCGTAGGAAAGGTTGTTGACGATATCGTCTTTATTTGTATTTACACTTCCATTTATGGGGTTCGGTTTTTGCCAAATTCCATTGTTAAAGAATGCAGTGAAAATATCGTGGTCGTATTCATTTACATCGTTCGGTGTATTTGAATTTGGACGATTTGAACTGAATATAATCTGTGATCCGTCTGTAGTTATAGAAGGCGCAATTTCATCATTGGCAGAATTTAATTCCTCGATGTTGTCGACCCAAACGCGTTCTGGATCTGAAACCGCCTTTTTCGCGTTTTGACATTCCTTTTTACGCATGCCAACGAATTTGGAAAAGTTATCGGCTTTTTTATAACCGTCTTCGAATTTTTTGTAAGCTGAAAGTGCACCATCAAAATCCTCTTCTAACTGAAGCGCATAACCCAAATAATATTGAATGAATGGATCGCATTCTGGGTCTAGTTCAAGCGCTTTTTTGATAAAAGCAGGAGCTTTGTATGGGGAGCTCGAATAGATATGACAAACGCCAATTCTAAAATTATTTAATCCATTATTTGGGTTTAGTTTTTGAGCGCGTTCGTAGCGTAATAAAGCTTTCTTGAAATTTTGTTCTGGACTTTTCACTTCAAAGATAGCCACAGAGCCTAGTTCGAAAAATTCGTCGGCCTCTTTGATGGCAGTTTCAACTGCTTTGAATTCCTCAACGTTTTCTTTGAAATTCGCTTTTTTAAATTCAACATTCTGTGCGAAAGTGAGCGAAGACAAGCCTGTTATAAATGCGAGTGTATATAATACGTTTTTCATTGTTCTCATTTTTTATTGACCACAGTTTTCTGAATAATAAGACTTGCCAGTTTCAGCTCCAAGTTCTCTGGCCTTTTCCCAATCTTCACATGCTCCTTGCATATCCCTCAACATTTCTTTTATCATGCCGCGGTTAACATAGGCGGAAGCATAGTTTGGGTCGATTTTCAACGCTTTGTTTGCAGCTTCTAGGGCCCCTTTGTAGTCTTCTTTTTTGAATTTTACAGCAGCAATATTCGCAAAGGCAGGAGCATAATCCGCTTTAATTTCTAAACATTTATTGAAATCGTTTAGTGCATCATCCAAACGATTCATCGCCATTTGCGTGGCTCCACGATTATTATAGGCTAAATGAAATTTTTTATCCACTGAAATGGCACGATTGAAATCTGCCATGGCGCCATCGTAATTTTTCATTTTTCTTTTGGTCGTCCCTAAGTTATTCAGCACAAATGCTAATTCAGGATTCTTGCGCGCCGCTTCTTCATAGTCCTTAATTGCTTTTGGATAATCACCTTTCATTCGGTAGCAACTCCCACGGTCATTGTATGCGTAGGCTTCATCCCCTTTTAATTCGATCGTTTTAGTGAATGATTGAATAGCCCCGTCATAATCTTGTTGCAAGAATTGTAAAGTACCAAAATTGTAATATGCCTTGGGGTTCGCTCCATCGAGTTGAATTGATTTTGTGTAATCATTCTCTGCTGACAAATAATCTCCATTACCCTGAAATGCACGTGCTCTTTGGAAGTACGCCTTGGAGTAGTTTGAGTCTTTTTCTAAAAGCGTCGATAACGTTTTTGAGGCGTCATTAAACTTGTTAGCCTCATTTTCAGCAACTCCTTTGTTGTAGTATGCTGCGGTAAAATTCGGATCTGATTTGATCGATTCAGCAAACTTTTTGATAGCTTGTTCAAACTTCTTTTCGTTGAAAAGTTGGATTCCGGCATTGTAAGCCTCTTGACTCGCCGCAATGGCAGCATTTTCTTGGTTTAATGCAGCGATCGAGTCGCTATAAGCAATTTCTTCTGGAGTTAGGTCTTCCTCGACTTGTCCAAATCCCATCGAAGAGAAGAAACAAAATGCCCCGATAAGAAGCGAAAGTTTTGTTTTTATGTTCATGTGTTCTTTATTAAGAGATGTCTAATATAGATTTTTTTTGGGGTTGTAACGAAGTCAAGTTTTCAACAATTCAGGATCCACATTTTTTAAGTTGTTAATAATCGATGCGCTGTCAATGGCGGCATTCGTGCTAGTAACTATCCAAAATCTTATTATCTTCGGCGACAGTTATTGAAAAAATAAGAGTCATGAGTAAAGAAGTATATATTGCAGATGCCATTAGAACCCCAATAGGAAACTTTGGTGGTACACTTTCAGCAGTGCGACCAGATGATATGGGTGCAATTGTAATGAAAGAACTTATGAAACGTAATCCTTCAATTGATCCCTCGCGTGTTGAAGACGTGATTTTTGGGTGTGCAAACCAGGCCGGGGAAGACAATAGAAATGTCGCAAGAATGTCTTTATTACTTGCCGGTTTGCCTACTACGATTGGAGGAGAAACAGTAAATCGCTTGTGTGCGTCGGGTATGGCTTCTGTTGTGAATGCATCACGCGCTATTAAGGATGGAGCTGGAGAAATTTATATTGCTGGAGGCGTTGAAAACATGACTCGTGGACCTTGGGTAATCTCAAAAGCATCTACTCCATTTGGAAGAGATGCTCAAATGCATGATACTTCTTTTGGCTGGAGATTTATTAATCCGAAGATGCAAGAGCTTTACGGAACCGATGGTATGGGAAATACAGCGGAGAACTTGGTTGAAATGTATGGAATAGAGCGCGATGCACAAGATAAATTTGCTGCTTGGTCACAAGAAAAAGCAGCAAAAGCTCAAGCATCCGGTCGTTTGGCAGAAGAGATCGTGACCGTCGAAATTCCCCAACGTAAGAAAGATCCTATTTTGTTTTCTCAGGATGAGTTTATACGCGCAGGGTCGACACTCGATGTTCTATCCACCTTGCGTCCTGCGTTTAAAAGAGATGGTTCGGTAACAGCAGGAAATAGTTGTGGGTTAAATGATGGTGCTGCTGCAATAATAGTTGCGGGTGAAACTGCAATAAAAGAGCATGGTTTAAAACCGATGGCAAGAATCGTGAGCGCGGCAGTTGCTGGTGTGGAACCAAGAATCATGGGAATTGGTCCTGTATATGCCTCTCAAAAAGCATTGGATAGAGCTGGACTAACATTGGCTGACATGGATATTTTAGAATTGAATGAAGCATTTGCTGCCCAAGTGTTGGCCTGCACTAGAAAGCTAGGATTAGAAGATAATGACCCAAGAATCAATCCAAACGGTGGAGCGATAGCCTTAGGTCATCCTCTAGGAATGTCAGGTGCTAGAATTTTGCAGACAGCAGCAATTGAACTTCAAAAAACGAACAAGCGTTACGCATTGGTTACGATGTGTATTGGGGTAGGTCAAGGATACGCAACAATTATTGAGAGAATTTAGTCCCCATGAAAATGTCCTGAAGACCTAAATTCTAAACTCTGAATTCAACACTCTAAACTCTAAATCACTTCACCCTTTTGTAAGTAATCAAAAGTGTCAATGGAACGGAAAACTTTTTAAAATCTTTTTTGTATACGAAGTAAGTGTCTGTGAACTCTTGTAGTTCCAGGATTTGTTCCCCTTCGGTGTTTTTTAATTTGATTTGATGTAGACGACCGCCCGGCCGTTGGTGCCG
>JALRKI010000078.1 GCA_023254815.1 Flavobacteriaceae bacterium | reverse complement strand
AAAGGCAAAATTTAACAGCAGTTTTGGCAGATGCCAAAAAATTGATTGCTAGTGGCGACACGAAAGAAGGTGGGCTGAAACTTTTAAGGGTGTACAGAGGAATTCCTAAAAACAAGGCTTTGATTAAGTTTTTGAGTGAAGAAGGCGTTCGACAATTGCTTCAGAAAACTGAAAACTTTTACATGCAAGACAACAACAGGGAAATGCCCAAAGTTGATGAAGAGTTGTTATACGTCATTGACGAAAAAAACAATCAAGTGGAATTGACAGATTTGGGTGTAGATTTTCTTTCTGGAAAAGATGATCCGAATTTCTTCGTCATGCCAGAAATGGGCATTGAACTGGACAAAATTGACCAATCAAATGAAAGTCCTGAAAATAAGGCCAACCTCAAGGACAACTTATATCGTGACTTTTCGGTAAAGTCTGAAAGAATCCACACACTCAACCAGTTGTTAAAAGCTTATGCCTTGTTTGAAAAAGACATACAGTATGTTGTTATGGACAATAAAGTGTTGATAGTTGACGAACAAACTGGGCGAATTATGGATGGTCGTCGTTACAGCGATGGATTACATCAGGCCATTGAAGCCAAAGAGAATGTCAAAATCGAAGCGGCTACTCAGACTTTTGCAACTATAACGCTTCAGAATTATTTTAGAATGTACGACAAACTGTCTGGAATGACAGGAACAGCCGTAACAGAAGCCGGAGAATTTTGGGAAATTTATAAACTTGATGTGGTCGAAATTCCTACCAATAAGCCGGTTATAAGAAAGGATCATCACGATTTGGTTTATAAGACCAAAAGGGAAAAATACAACGCAGTTATCGAAGAAGTTACGGCACTGTCAAAGGCAGGGCGACCAATTCTTATCGGCACAACCTCTGTTGAAATTTCGGAACTTCTAGGTAAAATGCTTGATATTCGGAAAATTCCTCACAATGTGTTGAATGCCAAATTACACAAAAAAGAAGCCGACATTGTTGCTGAGGCAGGCAAACCAGGCCAGGTGACCATTGCGACCAATATGGCGGGGAGAGGAACAGACATTAAGCTGACGGATGAAGTTAAGGCGAACGGAGGTTTGGCTATTATAGGTACTGAGCGTCACGATTCTAGACGAGTTGACAGACAGCTTCGCGGTCGTTCGGGGCGTCAAGGAGATCCCGGTAGTTCTCAGTTTTATGTCTCACTTGAGGACAACTTAATGAGACTGTTTGGCAGCGAACGAATCGCTAAATTGATGGATCGCATGGGCCTTCAAGAAGGCGAAGTGATTCAACATTCTATGATTTCAAAGTCGATAGAAAGAGCTCAGAAAAAAGTAGAGGAAAACAACTTTGGGGTAAGAAAGCGCCTACTCGAATACGACGACGTGATGAACGCTCAGCGAGAAGTGGTTTACAAAAGACGTCACCACGCCCTGTTTGGAGAGAGACTGAGAGTAGATATTGCCAACATGATTTATGATACCTCCGAACTAATTTCGGAAACCAATAAGAACGCTAACGATTATAAAAATTTTGAATTTGAATTGATGCGTTATTTCACCTTACCTACTCCTGTAAGTGAAAGCGAATTTGGATCTCTGACAACTCAACAACTAACAGCCAAAATATACAAATCGGCATACAAACAATATTCCGATAAAATGGTTCGAAGTGCCGAAATTGCCTTCCCTGTTATCAAAAAAGTTTATGAAAATCAGCGTCAACAATTTAAAAGAATAGCTGTTCCCTTTACCGATGGGATAAAATCTCTTCAAGTGGTTACTGACCTAGAAAAAGCCTTTCAAACCAAAGGCAATCAGTTAATTACTGATTTTGAAAAAAATATTTCTCTCGCCATTATCGATGATGCTTGGAAGACTCATTTGAGAAAAATGGATGAGCTAAAGCAGTCGGTTCAATTGGCTGTGCACGAACAAAAAGACCCTTTATTGATCTATAAATTCGAATCATTTGAGTTATTTAAAGAGATGCTCGAAAAAGTAAATAAAGAAGTAATTTCTTTTTTGTTTAAAGGTGAAATTCCTCAAGAATCAAACCCGAACATTCAAGAAGCTCGTGCTAGGCAGCGTGATCAAATCGATGCTAAAAAAGAAGAAATACCTAATATGGACCAGCGGTCTGCTCAAAATCGTGCTGCAGCTAATACCCAATCTCAAAGGGCGGTAGAAACGATTGTTCGAAATCAGCCGAAAATAGGACGAAACGAACGAGTGACCATCAAAAATGTCATGAAAGGTGAGAGTAAAACTTTAAAATTCAAGCAGGCTGAACCATTATTGTCTACTGGGGAATGGGTTCTGGTTGATGAGTAGCAACAATGTCTCAACACATTAAAATTGAAAACGGCGGATATCCTAAATTCGATGTTGAAAAGATTACCGAAGGTATTTTTCATGGCGATGTCGCAGCACTGGGTAGGGGAATCACCTTGGTCGAGAGTCAGCACAAGAACCATGGTCCACTCGCCCAACAATTAATTCAAAACTGCCTACCTAAAGGAGTACCTTCGTTCAGAATAGGAATTACGGGAGTGCCAGGAGTTGGAAAAAGCACTTTCATCGAAGCCTTTGGGCAGACCTTGTTACAAATGGGCAAACGAGTGGCTGTTTTAGCTATAGATCCAAGTAGCAGCATCAGCAAAGGCAGCATTTTGGGCGATAAAACTCGCATGGAAACCCTTGTCAAAGAGGAAGGGGTTTTTATACGTCCGTCTGCCTCTGGAGATAATTTGGGCGGAGTGGCTAGAAAAACTCGTGAATCAATTATTTTATGTGAAGCTGCAGGTTTTGACACAATTCTCATCGAAACAGTTGGAGTTGGTCAAAGTGAGACCGTAGTGCACAGCATGGTTGATTTTTTCCTGTTACTTCAAATCGCCGGTGCTGGGGATCAATTGCAAGGCATAAAACGCGGGATTATCGAAATGGCAGACTTGTTGGTCATCAATAAAGTTGATGGGGACAATATTGCGAGAGCCCATAGGACTAAAGCCGATTTGGACAATTCGCTCCACCTCTACCCCAATAAACCTTCTGGATGGAAAGCTTCAACAGCTTTGTGTAGCGCAATAGAAAAAACTGGGATTTTAGAAATTTGGGACATTCTTTTAGACTATGAAAGAAAAACCAAATCAAGCGGTTATTGGAAAAAACACCGCGACGAACAGAACAAATATTGGCTTTTACAAACCATTCAAAACAGATTACAAAGCGATTTTTTTGGCGCAGAAGGGGTAAATGAAAAATTAAATGACTTAGTGAAAGAAATGGCTGAAAACAAAATCACCCCATTCGAAGCGGCCAATTTACTACTCGATCAATCATAGATTTTTAAACCAATCTACTTGAGCCTTAACAGCCTCTAACAAGGTAGTTTGGGGATTGTAGTTCAACAATCGTCTGGCTTTGTCAATGACTGCTTTGGTCCTTTCTTGATCTCCTCTTCTCTTGGGTTTGACTGCCAATTGAATTTTTACTTTTAAAACGGCTTCCACGGCGTCTATTCCCTGCTGGGTCGAGTATTCCTTTTCTGTACCCAAATTAATGACTTCTCCATTGATTATTGCCTCCTTTCCAATGACACTAACTATACCATTGACTATGTCACCTACGTAGGTAAAGCTTCTCAGGTGTGATTCACTGCCTTCAAAAAGGGGAAAGACTTTGCCCTCAACTCCGGCAGCTATGAGTTTGGTAAACAATTTCTCTGGTCGTTCTCTTGGTCCAATGACTGAATACAACCGTAACGAGCACGCCGAGATTTTATTTTCACGAGATAATTGAAGAGCAAGTTGTTCTGCCGCTAGCTTTGTCACACCATAAAACGACGCTGGCATGGGTGCTGCACTTTCTGGACAAACTGCTTCCAACCCATAAATAGATGAGGTGCCAATGTTGACAAACAATTTCAAGTCTGGGCAAGATTGGGCAAAATCCAAAACTACTTTTGTGGCTACTACATTGTTTTTGAGATAGTCATCAAAAGTAACATGAGCCGCAATTCCTGGTTGGGCGGCGAAGTGAAAAATATAATCAAAGTTAGTCGGCAACTCTGCCACCGACTTCTCGTCACAAAGTTCCATTTCCAAAACATGAATGCCATTGGAAGCAAGTTCTTTGGCATTTTGTCTTTTCAAATTAGGGTCATAATAATCAGAAAAATTATCAATACCAATCACACGATGACCCAAAGAAACCAACCGTTCGGCAGTATGAGAGCCAATAAATCCTGCAGCGCCTGTTATCAGAATATTCATAGTGTAAACATAGTCAATTGTAGTGAATCGCAATAAACTGAAATGAAACAATTCAATCAGACCAAACTAGAGAAGTATTTACTATTAACACAGAATTCAAAAAAATGACGATATTGAACCACATAAAATAATTTATTATGTCCTTTCAAAATCCGATACTCCTTCTATTGCTACTCCAATTAACTTTCAACCCTACTTTTGGTCAAACTAGTAAAGACAGCATTCCCGACCTCACCGAAGAGATGACTCTCTCTTCTGGGCTATTGGATACCTATCGGTCTGAAGATGGAAAGTTGTTTTTTACTGTTGATAGTGAATTGCTGGATAAAGATTTATTAATGGTCACAAGAATTGCTCAAATACCGGCAAATTATTCGGCCTATTCTAATGCAGGATCTAAAACTGCCGAAAGTATTATTCATTTTTCTAAAAGTGGAAACAGAATATTATTGAAACAAATTTCTTACTCCAACATTGCCAACGATAATGATCCTATAAAAATAAGTGTGGAAGAAAATAATTTCAGCCCCATTTTGGCATCATTTGACATTAAAAATAGCGAAGTCGATCAATTTCTTATTGACGTTACCGAGCATTTCATGGACGATTCTCCTGGATTTAATATCATACCAACGAGGTTAAAAGACGATTATAAAATTGCCAAAAGAGACAAGAGTAGAAGTCAAATTGATAGTGCACGTAGTTTTCCTGAAAACACTGAAATTCTTCATACTCTAACATTTCCTGCGACAAACGCGCCTCGAGGCAACAGCACTGGAAGTTTGACTTTTCAAATCAATCATTCCATCATCATGCTTCCAGAAATTCCTATGAAACCGCGTTATGCGGATCACCGTGTGGGTTGGTTCTCAATTTCTCAAATCGATTACAGCTCTGAAGCTCTTAAATCAGATGAGAGGGAACTCATCAGAAGATGGCGATTGGAACCAATAGATGAGGCGGCTTATGCCCGTGGGGAATTGGTTGAGCCAAAAAAGCCCATTGTTTATTATCTCGATCCTGCAACTCCAATCAAATGGCGTCCTTATTTCATTCAGGGTATCGAAGATTGGAACAGCGCTTTTGAGAAGGCTGGTTTCAAGAATGCTATTATAGGAAAAATTGCACCGACCCCAGAAGAAGACCCCAATTTTAGCCCAGAAGACACCCGTTTTTCTACAGTTAGATATGTTGCATCTACAACACGAAATGCTGTAGGACCATCGGTGTCAGACCCACGAACTGGAGAAATTATTGAAAGTGATATCATTTGGTATCACAATCATTTGAGATCTTACCGCAACCGATACCTACTCGAAACTGGAGCAGCAAATCCTAAAGCGAGAAGCCTCGATACTCCCGAAGAAGAC
>JALRKI010000057.1 GCA_023254815.1 Flavobacteriaceae bacterium | reverse complement strand
GGGAAAAAA
Source organism: Flavobacteriaceae bacterium (assembly GCA_023254815.1). Lineage (GTDB taxonomy): Bacteria > Bacteroidota > Bacteroidia > Flavobacteriales > Flavobacteriaceae > JALRKI01. The sequence goes on along the minus strand of JALRKI010000057.1, from coordinate 4,094 downwards.
AATTCTCAAGATCAGGTTCGTCGGCTGCCGTTGTCCAATTGTTGATTTCACTTGGACTGGACAGACGTCTATAAACGATGGCTTCATATAGCCACTTCGATTGGAGCAAATCCTCCAGACGTTTGTAAACAAGTTTAGCTTCGGTCAAGGCTGTTTTGGCCTCCCATACTACTTTAAACCGCTTTAGTACGACTGGATTATACAACCCACCAGCTACTTTTGAAGCGCTTGGTTGATGGCCGTCTATGACCTCAAATGATCGGCCTGCATTCAACAGTTGTTCACAAAATAACAGGCCTGCAATGCCACAACCTACGACCAGATATTCCTTATCAAATTGAGTTAATGAATTCATACAAAAAAGGCGCTCACATTACTGCAAGCGCCTGTATTTAGTTTTATGACAGTTTTACCATGACCACATGTCGTGTTCCAGGTTTCGGATTTTATCTCTTATTCTATCTGATTCAAGCAACCTCAACAGCGAATTTTTCGGAATATACTTCTCAATCTCACGATCTTGATAGACGTTATCTTCCTTGTAAATATATCCGGAAAAACGGTGCGCATTGATCAAATCATCGAACGAAATTGGACGTGACGTGTTTTTTTCATTAAACGCATCGGCTTTATAGAGCACTTCTCTTACGTCTGGGTAGAAAACCCAAAACAGAGCAGCAAAAGCTTCCTCAGCAGCAGGATTATCCTTTTGGTCAGCCTTTGACCTTGGTGTTTGGATGACTGGCCCAATGGCAATAGGGCGGTATTTTAATTCCCCCAATTTGGCATCGAAATACCAAATTCCCTTGACACGTATTTCGACAATATCCGAGTAATCAAAAATTTCTTCAGAATACTCCTCCTCACGCAGAAGATTGTTCTCAAAGATGAGCTCTGTCATGGCCTGATCAAATTCGCCTAACTCTCTATCACTCATTAGCGTTTGATCGACATTCTGATATTCACTTGGAATCGCAACACCATAATTTAATAAAAAGTTGTATTTGTTTCCAGCTTCAATACTGATTCTCTCTTCACCAATGCCTTCGCCTTCGCCCTTTCTGATTTTCTTGTATTTCAGACTGCGATCCAGTTTTTCTCGGGTCATTTTGTCTTTCAAATTATCTTCCAGATAATAGTCTTGAATTTGACCGGTCAAAATGCCATTGAGCAAATAGTGCACTAATGGACGACGCTCTCTACCAACAAGGGAAGTGTCGGCAGGAAAGAATAAAGGAAAATTAACTCTTTCGTCAACATCGATAATTTCCCAAATGGTTTTTGAAAAAAGGATATCCTTATCAGCCACAAAACCATAATCCAATGGTTTATTGTTGTCAAATTTGTCTTGCTCAGGCGTTGTAACACCAATCTCGCTTGGAGATTTGGCATTCAAAATATTGGCCTGACCGAAAATCAAGGCTGGCGAAGTAGTGAATAAGAAAATCGCAATGAGCTGTTTCATGATAAATTTAGTTTGTCAATTTTACAGTTACTGGGGCTGCTTCTGGAATTTGAACAGATACTCCTCTAGCCCGAACTCGAATGTTATCAATAACTACAATGGAATTACGAGGTGCTGAGTTGATGGCTGCTTGGGCCTCTGCATTTAATCGATCGCCAGCAACACTGATGGGAGATTTACCTGAAACGGTTACCTCGAACGAATATACACTGGTTTCCAAATCATAAACAAAGTCTCCAAAATCAGCTAAAATTCTTGAAGTACTAACATCTCTTTTGTTCAATGAAATAGTTCCCTTTTTACCCGCAATTTTACCGATAGGTGAAGGAATATTTTTGATCCTAAAAACACGTTTGTCATTGACTTTTGATCCGTCATCCAAAGTTGCCGTAACGTTAACGGTTACTTCGCTCCCAGTAGTGGGATTAAGAACATACTTGCCGTTGCCTACTTTACTCAACCCTTGGGCTGAAGCCACCGTTTTGTTGTCTGGCACACCTGGAAATGCAATGGTCATAGGATTTTCCAAACCACGATAAACTACGTTCATTTTATCGGCTGAAACCGAAGCGGAGTTAGGTCTTGGTACAACTACATAATTAGCTTCGAAAGGAATGTCAAGATCTTTTCCATCTTCTAAAAAGGTAAAAACGCCCTCGAAAGTATGTTCTCCTACATTACCCACATTAAAACTCACTAGTGCCGCACCAGTAGAATCAATAGCATTGGACAAGTCAAAAGGTTTTCCTTCCAAAGTCAAGGCTTTTGGGGTAACATTGGCATACTTTCCTAAAACCACACGACCCTTGAACTGTTCTCCCGCAAAAAATGCAGACTTTTCTGCCAAAACGATGGCTTTATAATTTTTCAAGGTAATGGCTTCGTCTAAAGTATTTCCGACAAACAAGTTATATAAATTGGTTTCTGTGACCTTAATGTCATTTTGAATGGCAGACATTTTTGCATAAGATGCAATTGCTGGAAATCCTTTGAAATTGTAATCCAGCCAATGTAATGACTTACCCGTCTGAGAATTAACTTGATCGTTCAAATCAAATCGTCGATCAAATACCTCCAGTGCCTTGATGTACTTGGCATCGGAAGCTTGATTATTGACACTGTCGTATCCAATAATCTTTCTGATGTCATTTTTATATTTTGTAATTCTTGCGAATACTTCCTCTCCAGGCACGCTCAATCGATCGCCAGTAAACCATTTTTCATCAAGAATAGAGGTTTTGTCCATTTGTTCGTAATTCAGCACTCCCGTTTCAGGATCAACTTCATAATTGCCATCTTTCAACAAGTCACGCTTCAAAGACTCCATATAATTGTAAAAGTCATTGGACACTGCACTGATTTGCTCGGCCTTGTTAGCTACAAAAGCAAACTCCTCGGGTTTCTCTTGGGCCTTTTGCTGCAAATCTGCGATTAACCTCTCGTTAGTTTCGGTTGCCAAAGCATTTACTTCGACAAACTTTTTTTCAAAATTTCCAAATGCCGAAAGAACGTCTTTGGACACATTCATCGCAATCATTGCGATAAAGACCAAATACATCAAATTGATCATTTTCTGCCTTGGTGATATTTTTCCTCCTCCTGCCATAATTTCCTATTTCAGTTTTGTATTTATTAGGTCAGGGGTTATCTTGTGTTCATTGCAGATAGCATACCGCCATACACTCCGTTAAGTGAGGACAAGTTCGTTGCCAAAGAAGCCATTTGTTCTTTTAGTTTTCCTGCATTATCAGAAACTTGTTCGGTCATTTCAGATTGGCGGTTAAAACTTTCCATTTGTACCTTGTACAAATTATTCAAAGCTTCCAATTGAGATGCTGCCAATGCCATTTCTTCGCTGTATTTCTTTGAAGCCGCCATAGACTCCTTTGTTGGATTAAGCTCTTTTGCTGCACTTTCAAAATTTCTCAAACTGTCGCCAAGACTAGTGACAAGGGCTGCATCAATTTTCGCTTCTTTCAATAAGGCGTCCATCTTTTTAGACAAAACTGCTTCTGCATCGGCTGTTCCTCCTTCAACTGTATTGGCTTTTCCACCTTTAAGTTGAGGATATACTAATGACCAATCGAGATCGGCTTGCTGTCTTTCAAGGGCGGAATACCCAAATACAAGAGCTTCTACAACCATCCCTAACGTCAAAATTTCGGAACCAAAAGGCCAATGCTGAATTTTGAAAAGAGCGCCTAGAATTACAATTGCTGCTCCAAAACCATATACCATATTGGTTACTGTTCTTTTACCCTGTGCTGCCATAATTTAAAATTTAGTTATTATTGTTTTTATCATTTATTCACTGTGGCTCCTTTAATTGGTAGCCTTGTTAGGGGTAATATCGGTCCCCAAATAATCTTGAATTGTTCTAAATCCTATATAACTAGTTTTGATGGAGTCATATTCGTAATCTCTAGAACTAACCTGAAGGAAATAAGCTACGTCTTTCCAACTTCCACCACGCACTACTTTGCGGTGGTTTTTAGGATCATTTACATTGGGGTTCATTGTTGAGCTGTAGGTGTAGGAAGCTGCGTCGTAGGATGAATTGGTCCATTCTGCTACATTACCAGCCATATTGTAAAGCCCGTAGTCGTTAGGTTCAAAAGACTCTGCTTCT
>JALRKI010000056.1 GCA_023254815.1 Flavobacteriaceae bacterium | reverse complement strand
CCGAACCTGCGGCTCGGCGAGGTCAGAGCTTTGGCTTTCGGCGACCGAACAGCAGGATGAGCAGCCATCACAGTTTTTTCCAAAAGTTTAGAAGGCGCCGACGACAAAGCCCTTTTAGGCATTTTTGTAATTTGTTATTGGTCTGGTGCTATGATTGGACGTTTCATAGGCGCTGGGGTGATGAAATATGTTCAGCCAGCCAAAGTGCTAGTCTTCTTTTCTAGTCTTGCTATCGCTAGTATAGTTATTTCAATGAGTTCTACTGGTCTAGTGGCCATGTGGAGCATTTTGGCTGTAGGTTTATTTAATTCAATCATGTTTCCGACCATATTTACCTTATCAATCGATGGCATTGGAGATTTAAAGCCCAAAGCATCTGGCCTATTGTGTACCGCAATAGTTGGAGGGGCAATCATTCCTCCGCTTTATGGACTTCTGACTGATTTCGTTGGCTTCCAAGTGGCCTTTCTTCTTGTTATTGCATGCTACGGCTATATTTTATATTTCGCCTCAACAAAAATCAACCCCCAAGTATCATGAAAATTTCAATCTCCTTTCACCCAATAGTTTTTGGTTTAACGCTTCTAGCGATATTGTTCAGTTGTCAACCTAAAATTGAAGAGGTTACTTTCAAAGGTCCAATTGCGATTGGCACATGGAATGTTCCAGAGGCTACCTCAGAGGCATACAAGGTGCTGTCAACAGGGGGAACAGCTATTGATGCTGTTGAAGTAGGATGCCGTCTTGAAGAGGCAAACGAACAAGGTCAATCCGTTGGTAAAGGCGGACTTCCCGATAGAGAGGGTCAAGTGACCTTGGACGCCTGCATTATGGATAGTCATGGCAACAGTGGGGCGGTTGTCTATTTGAAAGATATTGTTCACGCCGTTTCAGTAGCTCGCAAAGTAATGGAAGAGACTCCGCACGTGATGCTAGCCGGTGATGGTGCCAAACAATTTGCCATCGAGCAGGGTTTTCCTGTCGAAAATTTATTGACCGAAAAATCAAAAGCTGACTGGGAAAAATGGAAGGAGACTTCATCGTATAAGCCTGTCATTAACATTGAAAATCACGATACTATTGGCATGCTAGCTATGGATGAAAATGGCAATTTGTCAGGGGCTTGCACCACCAGTGGATTGGCCTACAAGATGGCTGGACGAGTTGGAGACTCGCCCATCATTGGTGCAGGACTGTATGTCGATAACGCTGTTGGAGCAGCCACCGCCACTGGTTTGGGGGAAGAGATAGTCAAAAACGTAGGAAGCTTTCTCATTGTTGAGCTCATGCGTCAAGGAAAATCTCCTCAAGAAGCCTGCGAAATTGCCGTTCAAAGAATTGTTGATCGCACTGGCGATAAGGCCAAAGACTTCCAAGTTGGATTCATTGCGTTAAACAAAAAAGGGGAATATGGATCTTTTGCCATTCACAAGGGGTTCAGCATCACAAAACACGATGTAGGTGGTAACGCCAACATCCCTTCTCCATCCTATTACTAATTGCTAGCATGTCCACCCAAAAACGTCTATTTCTGCTCGATGCCTTTGCTCTGATTTTTAGAGGCTATTATGCTTTCATTAAAAATCCGAGAATCAATTCAAAGGGACTTAATACCTCGGCTATTTTGGGTTTTACCAACTCCTTGCTCGATGTCATCAAAAGAGAACGACCCGACCACTTGGCGGTCTGTTTCGATCGAGGTGGCAGCGACGCACGCAATGAGATGTTCGAGGCTTACAAGGCCAATCGGGACGAAACTCCTGAAGCCATTTCATTGGCCGTTCCTTACATCGAGAGAATTCTTGAAGCCATGCATATTCCAGTAGTTGTCTTACCTGGGTTTGAAGCAGATGACATCATTGGTACGTTAGCCAAAAAAGCCGAAACCGCAGGGTACAAAACTTATATGGTAACTCCCGATAAAGATTTTGCTCAATTGGTCAGTGAAAATATTTTTATGTACCGCCCTCAATTTGGAGGAGGCTATGAGGTTTGGGGAATAGAGGAGGTGAAAAAGAACTTTGAAGTCGAAGACCCCATGCAGGTCATCGATTTTTTGGCAATGAAGGGAGATGCCGTTGACAACATTCCAGGGCTTCCTGGAATTGGAGACAAGACAGCAAAAAAACTGTTGGCCGAATATGGCAGTATGGAAAATCTGCTGGACAATGCTCATGAACTCAAGGGAAAAATGAGAGAAAATGTTGAGTCCAGTAAGGAATTGGGTCTGCTGTCCAAAAGACTTGCAACCATCATTTTGGACGTACCTGTAGAGTTCAACGAAAAGAATTTTGAACTCGAAACGCCCGATTTTGAAGCAGTCGAAGCCATTTTTAGTGAACTGGAATTCAGAAGACTTTTGGATAATTTGAAGAAAACCTTCCAAAATGAAGACACACCAGAACCTACTGAAAAAAAATCACCTTCTCCACAAACTCTCTCTGCTGGGCAAGGGCAATTTTCCTTGTTTGACACACCTGACTCCAAAACTACCGAAACAAAGGAAGTCAAATTCAAAAGAAACAACCTCGACAATACACCACATTTTTATCAGCTCATTCAACCAGGTGTAGCCCTGGATTTGTTTGTTGATAAGCTGATGGGCCAGTCCTCAGTTTGTTTTGACACTGAAACTACTGGCCTAGACCCTATTTCAGTGGATTTGGTGGGAATGGCATTTTCTTGGGAGCCGAAAAAAGGCTATTATATTCCATTTCCAGAAAATGCTAATGAATGTCAAAGTATTATAGAAAAATTCAAACCATTTTTTGAGTCAGAAGCCATTGAAAAAATTGGCCAAAACCTCAAATACGACATCAAAGTCTTAAAAAAATACAACGTTGCGGTCAAGGGTCCCTTATTTGACACCATGATTGCTCACTATTTGATCAATCCTGACATGCGTCACAATATGGATGTTTTGGCAGAAACCTATTTGAACTATAGTCCTCAACCTATATCCGAACTCATTGGTAGCAAAGGTAAAAATCAGCTATCCATGCGGGATGTGCCTTTAGACAAACAAACTGAATATGCCGTTGAAGATGCTGACATTACCCTTCAACTGAAGCAACATTTCGAAATTGAATTGGAACAAGCTCAAACCAGGGTATTGTTCGACAACATTGAAATGCCCCTATTAAGAGTCTTGGCTCACATGGAACTAGAAGGAATTAATCTGGACAGCTCATTTCTAAAATCCTTATCTGTAGATTTGAATCAGGACATACTCAATCTGGAACAAGACATCTATCGACTGGCAGGAGAAGAATTTAACATTGCCTCTCCAAAGCAATTGGGAGTGATTCTTTTTGAAAAAATGAAATTGGTCGACAAACCAAAGAAAACCAAAACTGGCCAATATTCAACAGCCGAGGATGTGTTGTCATATCTCGCAAAAGATCACGAGATTATCGACAATATATTGTCCTATCGGGAGTTGGCCAAACTAAAAAGTACTTACGTCGATGCACTCCCAAGTCAGGTCTCAGAGGAAACCGGACGGGTTCACACGCAATATCTCCAAACTGTTGCTGCTACAGGTAGGTTAAGCAGTAATAACCCCAATTTACAGAATATTCCCATTCGTACTGAGCGCGGCAAACAAGTTAGAAAAGCCTTTATTCCTCGCAATGAAGACTTTGTACTCATGGCGGCCGATTATTCTCAAATCGAACTTAGAGTAATAGCAGCATTGAGTGATGAAGATAACCTGATTTCGGCTTTTGTCAAAGGCGAAGACATTCATGCCGCCACAGCTTCAAGGGTTTTTGGAGTACCGATTGAACAAGTCACAAGAGCGCAAAGAAGTAATGCGAAAACCGTCAATTTTGGAATCATTTATGGGGTATCAGCCTTCGGACTGAGCAATCAAACCGATTTGTCTCGCAGTGAATCTAAAGATCTCATAGATTTGTATTTTGCCACTTATCCAAAACTTCAAGATTACATCCAGAGTCAAATTGAATTTGCCAGAGAAAACGGTTACGTTCAAACTGTGTTAGGAAGAAGGCGATATTTGAGTGACATCAACGCTGGAAACGCTGTTGTCCGCAGTGCTGCAGAACGCAATGCGGTGAACGCTCCCATACAGGGAAGTGCAGCCGACATCATCAAAATTGCAATGATCAACATTCATAAAGTGCTTTCGGAAAGAAATTTCCAGTCTAAAATGCTCCTTCAAGTGCATGATGAATTGGTTTTCGACGTTTACAAACCCGAATTGGAAACCATGAAGAAGCTGATTAAATCAGAAATGGAAAACGCTTATCAGCTAAGCGTTCCTTTGGTTGTTGACGTTGGTACTGGCGACAACTGGCTAGAAGCTCACTAGTCGTGTTATAAGAGAAAACGGTAGGTCGCCTTGATCAAAAAAGTGTTGCTCGGCTTTTGAGCCAGCCAATAATCGTTGAGATTTTCAGTCAAACTTTCGTTGTAATCACCAGAAGAAGAAATGCCTTGAGACCAAACTAGGAACAACTCGGAGCCTGGAATATACTCCCATCTCAAAACGAGGTTAGATCGAAATTGAATTACAGAAAAATCCGGTTTTCCAAAACTGTAATCGAAAATCCCATCTTGATCTTCGTCCACTTGATAAGTATTGGAGAGGTCGGAAAATTCTATTTGGTTATTGTCATAGATATGATATCGATCGGTCAGTCGGCTGGCAGCAGAGTTGGTGACATATTTAAAATTATTGTAGTTCCCATTACTCACAAAGGGCTGACCGTAATACTGGACAGTCAAATTCGGATTGATGGTATAATTTACTCTCAAAGAGGCCGATAGAGTATTATTGTCAATTGAAGCCATGATATAGCGGGGAGAACCGTTAAACTCAGTCTTGGTGACATATTGAGTTTTGTTTGGTCTGACGGAGTACTCAGGGCTAAGTGCAATGGTCAAGGCGTCCATGGGCTGGTAAATTAGCCCCATTTGGAAATTCTTCATTGAAAAGTTGTTTTCTTTGGCTTGGGAGTATAAAATTCTTCCAAAACCACTAAGTCTTTTTCTTTCATCAGTTTTGAGATCGAAGGAAAATGCGTTTTCTTCTGAAAAACGCCAAATTGGGCCACCCCTCAAAGTAGTAGTTTCCAAAATCCGCGGTTTGTGAAATACTCCAAGCTCTAAATTCCAGTTGTTGAGTAATCCAATTTCATTGTTCAATCGGTATTCCATTCTGTTGTAGTTCCCTTGAAAGTCGAAGGAAGAAAACTGAAGGAAACGGCTGGACATATTTCTAAATTTTCCAATTGGCTTAAGGGTTTTGTATCTCATAATCAATATCATAGAATAAAAAAGGGGTACATGTACCTGCTCTGAAACCTATGACATCCGGATAGCCCATAGAGTAGTCTTTGTGAATTTCTAATTCTACATAATTTCTATATGTTAATGGAAGATT
>JALRKI010000045.1 GCA_023254815.1 Flavobacteriaceae bacterium | reverse complement strand
CTTCTATGGCCAAATCAGCGTTACCAGAACCTGTAACATTGAGCTTGAATTCATTGGCCTTTATGGCCGCAGCAGAGCGCAGATTTCCCGACCCTGTCAATTGGATTTTTGAAATCGATTCAACAGGAACGGTAACTTTAACTCCTTTTTTTGTGGCGAGATTTGTTCTGTCTTTCGTTTTGATTGTCAAAACGTTGTCTTTTACTTCAATTTCGACAAACTCTTGTAAATTACTGTCTGTGGTCACATTGATTTGACCTTCGGCTCCGTTGACCAGTTCGACATCAATGATTCCTGTACTCAATATGTCGTCATATCCCGAGGTAGTAATGGTTTGGGTTGTGACATCGCTATTGCCAATAACTATTTCGTTCTTGCGCGATGACTGTGCATGACCTATACTAATGCTTAGGATGAGTAACAAGGTCAACGAAGGGTGCAATAAATTTTTCATAACATTGGGGTTTATAGGTTAAATATTGTCAGGTAACTCGAGTTCGAACAACCTAATTATTCTCTGAATAAAGATATAAAAACAAATTCAGTCCAATTTCTTAACGAATTGGAATTGGAAATATTTAACAAATGATCTCTTAAAAGGAGACAAAACTGATGATGTTGATTTGGTCCCTGCCACTAGTCTCAAAAAATTGATTCATGTAACCTAATTCAAATCGGATGTTTTTCTGATAATTGAATCCAATACCCCCATATAGTCTATTTCTGTCGAATACATTATTCTCAGAATTAAGGAATACTTCGTTGTATGCGGACAAATAAAACTTATTATCATTGCTTTTCGACAATGGTACTGTAGCTCCAGTAAAATATCTTAATCTCAGTTTAAAGTCATTACCTACAAAGCGCTGTTCAAAACGAAAGCGGTGTTGCACTGAAATTTTTCCGACGGTTTGTTTAGAAATATATTGTTGAAATACTCTATGCTCTGATAAGGGTATTTTATAAGTATTGTTGTTGGAATAGTTTTCAGATTGGATAAATCCATAGCCAAAGAGAATATTTTTCCTGTTTTCTTTGAATGAATATCCTAGGCCAGTTCTTAAGAGAAGTTGCTCCAAATCGCCTATAGTGTTGTAGTTCCTCAATTGAACCTCATGATGCAAGTTCCATTTAGGGTTTAGTTGTTTGTTGCCTATGTAAACGAGCCAGTTTCCAAGATTACTGTCTTGAGCCTGACTTGAATAAGGCATCATCAATGCAAGACTACAGATGGAAACACCTATAATGTAAAGTATCCGTTGAAATGTCATTGCTTATTCGTAAAAGTCAACCGCTCCTGTGTTGATGTCATACATGGCTCCCACTATTTTGATGTCACCATTTTGTGCCATTTCAGCCAAAACAGGACTGTCTTTCATGATATTGTCAATTGCGATTTGGACATTCTTGGATGCGACCTTATCAACAAATTCAAGATTAGAGGAATTGCGAAGACTTGTATCTCTGGGCTCAGGGACTGCTTCGACGGCTGGTTTGATCTTGGCTAGCATACTCGTTAGATTGCCCAGTTTGGCATCGTCACATGCACCTTTGACAGCTCCACAAGCCGTATGACCTAAAACAACTATGAGCTTTGTTCCAGCAAGCTTGCAGGCAAATTCCATGCTGCCTAAAATGTCAGTATTAACAAAATTTCCTGCTATTCGAACGCTGAAAATATCCCCCAAACCTTGATCGAATACCAACTCGGCTGAAACCCGAGAATCGATGCAGCTTAAAATGGTAGCAAAGGGAAATTGTCCTTCACTAGTGTCGTTGACTTGTTCTAATAAATTTCTATTAGTTTTTAGATTATTTTGAAATCTAATATTGCCCTCTTTTAAGTATTCAAGTGACTTTTGAGGAGTCATGGTAGCTTGAGTTTCTCTTGTGTGTGCTTTCATATATTAAGTATTTAAGTTTTAAATTTAATCATGTGGTTGGTCTGAGTTTGAAGAACTCAATATAACTTGGTGGATTTTCAAACTCACCACGTTCAGATATCAATCTAATATTGATATTTCTTTCTTTCGCCTTGATGACAAAATCTTCTAGTATTTCGATGATGTCATTGTCTAAATACCTCGTATTTCTGACATCCAGACTAAGGCTTGTGTTCTCTGGCAATCGGTCCAATTCTTTAATGATGGCGCCCTTATTAAAGAAAGTTACTTCTTCGGCTAGTGTCATTTTAAGTCTGTTGTCATTAACGTCTTCACTTTCTTTGTGTAAAAAGTGAGAGTTTTGATAACTCTTAATGAGGATGACCACAATGCCAGCCGCCAACCCAAGGCCGATACCATAGAGCAAATCAATGAAAACAATGCCGAAAACCGTGACCGTGAACGGAATGGACTGCTTCCATCCGAGATCATACATTTTTTTGAATAACCTAGGTTTCGCAAGTTTGTATCCAACTAACAATAAAATTGCAGCTAGAACAGAAAGCGGAATCATGTTGAGAAGTTTTGGAATTAACAGAATCGAAACCAATAGCAAGAAGCCGTGATTTATAGTTGACAATTTACTCCTTCCGCCCGATTGGATATTGGCCGAACTCCTAACTATAACTTGTGTAATGGGTAGTCCGCCTATCAGCCCCGAAATAATGTTGCCAGTTCCTTGCGCAACCAATTCTCTGTTGGTTGGTGTCACGTTTTTGTGAGGATCCAATTTGTCTGTAGCCTCAACACATAACAAGGTCTCAAGGCTAGCTACTAACGCTATTGTAAATGCTACAGTCCAAATGTCAGAGTTTGTTACAGCCTGGAAGTTTGGAAAATTAAATTGGCCAAAGAATGACATTATGTTTCCTGGCACAGGGACACTAACCAAATGGGCTGATCCAATAGCTAGAATATCATGGGATTGCGTTAAAGTATAAAAGACAACACTAAATACCACAGCAACTAATGGTCCAGGTATAACCTGAAAAATTTTTCCTTTTTTGGACAAATTTCGTTCCCATACAATTAATATGGCCAATCCTAAGAGACCTACTAGAGTTGATCCGGGTTGAATGTATTGCAGCATCTTGATCAACTCAGAGAAGGTATTTTCACCATCGATTTGAAAAAAAGCAAAATCTCCTTGAGGATTGGCGCTATATCCAAAGAAAAAAGGAATTTGCTTTAAAATAATGATGATACCTATTCCAGTGAGCATGCCCTTAATGACAGAAGACGGAAAATAGTAACCAATAATTCCGGCTCTTAAGACACCAAATAAAATTTGAATCAATCCTCCAAGGACAACAGCGACTAAGAAGTTCTCAAAATTTCCCAATGTTGCAATGGCCGATAATACGATAGCCGATAGCCCAGCTGCAGGCCCACTAACACCGATATTGGAGCCACTCAAACTACCAACTACTATTCCACCCACGACACCAGCAATTAAACCTGAAAAGAGTGGAGCGCCACTAGCTAGAGCTATGCCCAAACAAAGAGGTAAGGCAACAAAAAAAACAACAATACTTGCGGACAAATCATTTTTGAAATGGGAAATAGCGCTCTTCATCTTATTGATTCTGATTTTCAGAAAGCAAATATATTAAAACTTTTAAAATAGATAGTAATACTATTATTTTAAATATGATAACTTTTATATCTTTGAACCGAGATTTAATTCTTTTGTGTACAATTTCTTAGAATTTGTATAGTATTAATTATGAGCGTAGCCATAAAAATTGCCCTTAACGAAGGTCTATACATCAAGGACCCTCAAGATTCTGAGCTGGGTAGAAATATTATCGAGCACAGCATTGATCTCATCGATGAATTGGGAATAGAAGCCTTTACCTTCAAGAAATTATCAATAAGAATCAATTCGACGGAGGCATCTATCTATCGATATTTTCTCAATAAGCATTTATTGTTGCTCTATTTGGTTAATTGGTACTGGGAATGGGTTCAATACCTGATTCAAATCAATTCCAGAAATGTTACTGATTCAAAGGAAAGACTCAAAATTATCATTCGATCAATAGTGTCTGCCTCTAGAGAAAATCCTATGGTGGGTTATGTTAACGAAAGCAAGTTGCAAAAAATTGTCATTTCGGACGGCATGAAAGTTTACCACACCAAGGACGTGGATGATGAAAATTCAAAGGGTTTTTTTAGAAGTTACAAAAATTTGGCTTTAACAATTTCTCAGGTCATATCGGATGTGAACCCTAATTTTAAATACCCTTATGCCTTGGCCACTAATTTATTTGAAATGGCTAATAATCACCTGTTTTTTGCTCATCATTTGCCAAAACTTACGGACATTTCGATACAGGCCAACGTCTATGACGAAATGATAGAAATGTTGGAGTATTATGTTGACAAACTTTTGACCGAATAGTTTTTTAACTTCTCGACTCTCAAAAATTATTTGCCATCTTGAAGAGCAAAAACACGTTTCAATAGATCGGTAGCGCGAGAACTGTATTTTGATCGTATTTCTAATTCTTCTACAGCAATCATTTTAAAAACTCCATTAAGCGCTTCTGTAGTTACGTAGTCGGTTAAATCGGGGTTAACATTGTTTGTCAAGGGTATCGCGTTGTAACGATTGATGATATTACTCCAAATTTGATTAGCTCCAACCTTGTCAAAGCTACTTTCGATAATGGGATTAAATTTATTGTATAAACTTGTTGATGTTTGTTTTTTGAGAAACTCTGTAGCCGCATCGTTTGACCCTAGAAGTATGGACTTGGCATCACCAATTGTCATGGATTTTACGGCTTCAATAAATATAGGCGTAGCTTCTTTAACGGCATTTTCTGCAGCCGAATTCATTATTTTTAACCCTTTGTCAGCAAGACTTCCCAAACCAATATCCCGCAATGTAGCATCTACTTTTTTTAATTCATCAGGAAGTAGAATTTTCACTAATTCGTTGTTGTAAAATCCGTTATCCAAAGCGAGCTTAGAAACTTGTTTGTCAATCCCTTGATTGAGTGCTTGTTGTAATCCTGCGGCAATTTCTGATTCCCCTAAAACAGCATTCTGAGGTAATTGATTAATGACTTGCTGTAATTCTCCACAAGAGACAGAAAATAAGGCAAATAGAACGGTCAGCAGGTATTTAAGAGTAGAGTTAGACATGGGTATATTATTTAATTTATGATTGATTTTGATTGAACAAGCTATCTCCAATATGTTTTAGCCCTTTGAATCCAAGAACAATTGCCGTGACGCAAATGATACATCCTAATAGAATTAGTGGCCAGTATAAAGGCTTGTTAGGGTTTCCAAAAGCGAGGTATAGTAGGGTCGGACCACCAAAAGAGCACAACAAACAGAGGGCCATGGTGTTAATACCTTTAAGAAGTAAGACCTTGTCAGTTCTATTGCTCATCTTTTGAAAGTTTTAGGATAGCCTTGCGTACGCTGCCTTCATTTTGAAGGTATTCTTCGGCCGTTTTCGCACATACTCCTGTTTCGGACATGATCATTTTAACGCC
>JALRKI010000028.1 GCA_023254815.1 Flavobacteriaceae bacterium | reverse complement strand
ATGGGCAGAAAAGCAATTCCAAGAAGATAAAGATTGGCGCCTTGAATACCTGATTTTAGCCGATGCTCAAACTCTTGAAACAAGCCATGTTTACTCAAAAAATTTGAGGCAAAGAATTTTTATTGCTGCTTACTTAGGATCCGTCAGGCTCATTGATAATATGGCGGTAAATTAGTTATATTTGGCGCATGCTAATCGAAGTAGTAAAGTCTAAAATTCATCGCGTTAAGGTCACAAGCGCCGATCTCAATTATATTGGCAGCATCACCATCGATCAAGATTTGATGGATGCCGCAAATATTGTCAATGGAGAGAAAATCCAAGTAGTCAATAACAATAATGGCGAGCGTCTCGAAACTTATGTAATACCAGGTTTGCGGGGAAGTGGTGAAATCACACTCAATGGAGCAGCTGCGAGAAAAGTGGCAGTTGGGGATATTTTAATCTTGATTACCTATGCTCAAATGACTCTAGAGGAAGCAAAGACCTTTCAGCCCACTTTTGTTTTTCCTGACGAAAACACCAATTTACTCCGATAAAGCGATAACTTTATCCAATGGCTCAATCGAAAACAGCATTTTTTTGTCAAAATTGTGGCAATCAATATCCCAAATGGCAAGGTCAATGTACAGCTTGTAAGTCTTGGAACACCATAATTGAAGAAGTTTTACATAAAACCGAGGCTCCGAAATGGGAAGAAATGGGAGTTTCTGCTTCAAGAAAAGCTTCTTCACCAATTGCGATTAACGACATACAGCATATTTCCGAAGATAGAATTATGACCGATGATCAGGAATTGAATCGTGTATTGGGAGGAGGTTTGGTTCCTGGGTCTTTGGTCTTGCTAGGAGGAGAACCTGGCATTGGAAAAAGCACTTTGTGCCTGCAAATAGCTTTGTTTGCACATTTTAAAACCCTATATGTATCTGGAGAAGAAAGCAGCCAGCAGATTAAAATGCGAGCTGATCGCTTGAAACGTGACAATAATAATTGCTTTGTCTTAACCGAAACCAATACTTCGGCCATATTTTCTCAAATCAAATCAGTACGCCCTGACGTCTTAATTATTGATTCGGTCCAAACTTTATTTACAGACGCCATAGATGCGACAGCAGGCAGTATTTCCCAAATCAAGGCCTGCACCGCAGAGTTGATTCAGTTCGCCAAAGCGACTAATACCCCTGTCATTTTAATAGGACACATCAACAAGGATGGGCAAATTGCTGGGCCGAAAATTTTGGAACACATGGTCGATACCGTTCTCCAATTTGAAGGTGATCACAATCACGTTTTTCGCATTTTGAGAAGTCATAAAAATCGATTTGGATCTACAAATGCTCTTGGAATATACGAAATGATGAGCACTGGCTTAAGAGAAGTTTCTAACCCTTCGGAATTGTTGTTGTCTGAGAAAGACGATTCGCTCAGCGGTAACGCTGTGGCGGTGACATTGGAAGGCAATAGGCCATTGTTAATAGAAATTCAAGCCTTGGTGAGCAGTGCCGTTTATGGAACACCACAGCGCAGTGCAACGGGATTCAATGCTAAAAGACTTAACATGCTATTGGCTGTTCTTGAAAAGAGAGCGGGATTCAGATTGGGAGCCAAAGATGTTTTCATCAATATAACTGGAGGCATTCATGTAGACGATCCTGCGATTGATTTAGGTGTGGTGGCCGCTGTTTTGTCTTCGAATAACGACCAACCCATAGCACCCGATGTTTGCTTTGCAGCTGAGGTTGGCCTTTCGGGCGAAATTAGACCAATTCAGCGTATTGACCAACGCATTGCAGAAGCTGAAAAACTTGGATTTCATACAATATATATTTCGAAATATTGCAAGTTGGAAAACGAATACAAAGGAATTAGGGTCAAGCTATTGTCAAAAATAGAAGAGTTGGTTCAATCACAATAGTACTGCTCTAAAGTTCGATTGAGACTTTTCGCATTTACCTTATTCAACCTTGTCAAAAATCCTTATTTTCGCTGACTAAGTAAATTAGCCCATTATGGCCAAGAAATTTAAGGAATATCAAGAACTAGAATTATCTGGTATAGCGCATGAAATTTTGGCTTTTTGGCGGGCGCATTCTGTTTTCCAAAAAAGTATTGACCATCGTTCTGAAGAAAACACTTTTGTTTTTTACGAAGGACCTCCATCGGCCAACGGAATGCCCGGAGTGCATCACGTTTTGGCGCGTTCCATAAAAGATATTTTTCCTCGCTATAAAACCATGAAAGGATTTCGCGTCCAGCGAAAAGCAGGATGGGATACTCACGGGCTACCTATCGAGTTGGGAGTGGAAAAGGAGTTGGGGATTACTAAGGAGGACATTGGCAAAACTATTAGCGTTGAAGATTACAACTCGGCTTGTCGTTCGGCGGTGATGCGATACACAGACGTTTGGAACGACCTCACCGAGAAAATGGGATATTGGGTAAACATGGACGACCCCTATGTGACTTTTCAACCAAAATACATGGAATCTGTTTGGTGGTTGCTCAAACAGATTTATGACAAAAAATTACTTTACAAAGGATATACCATTCAACCCTATTCTCCTAAGGCAGGGACAGGTTTAAGTTCTCATGAGCTCAATCAACCTGGAACCTATCAAGATGTCACGGATAC
>JALRKI010000015.1 GCA_023254815.1 Flavobacteriaceae bacterium | reverse complement strand
CCATTTGTGCAATGATACTCCCAGGCATTTCAGGAGCATATCTTCTCGTTCTCATGGGAGTCTATGACGACTTGGGTCAAGCGGTTGAGGACGTGAACTTAAAAAAAATTATGATCTTTGGTGCAGGGGTTATCTTTGGTTTATTGAGTTTTAGCAGATTACTCAAATGGCTATTTGCTCATTTTCGCAACATCATTTTGGCCCTTCTAACCGGCTTTATCTTTGGTTCCTTATACAAAATTTGGCCATGGAAAATTCCTAATTCTGACTCAAGCTGGATTACAGATAGAGCAGTTTGGCCCACTTCCTACCCTACTGAGGCCCATAGCTTCGAAGCCTTATTTTTAATGATTGTTGGAGTGGGCATCATTGTTGCTCTCGACAGCCTTCAAAAAGATTCCATTTAAGTCGTGAAAACCTACAAACGCCATTTATCTGACTATGTGTTGCTTCTGCTTAAAGGCATTGCCATGGGCGCGGCTAACAAAGTACCAGGTGTGTCTGGAGGAGTGGTTGCTCTTGTTGGAGGTTTTTATGAAGAGTTTATCTACACTCTTCAAAAATTCAACCGTAAATTGCTTCTGCTCTTACTCTCAAAACGATTCAAGTCAGCATATCAATATGTGAATGGTAATTTTTTAGCTGTATTACTGTCTGGTTTTGTCATCAGTTATTTCAGCATTTCCAAGCTATTGGATGTACTCATAGTCAATTTCGAACGATTTGTTTGGAGCGCATTTTTCGGAATGATCATAGGTTCAATTTATGCTGTCCAAAAAGATCTGAAATTGATTACCATGAATAACTGGTGGTTTCTCATCTTTGGCATAGTAGCAGGCATCAGCGTTAGTTTCCTAGAGCCACAAGCCCAAAATGACAATCTGTGGTTTGTATTTTTTTGCGGAGTTATAAGCGTCTCAGGAATGACCCTTCCCGGGTTTTCAGGTTCATTTGTGTTGATACTATTGGGCAACTACGTTCTTCTATTGGTAGATTCGGTCAACGCCCTTTTCGACACCATCATTGCGGTCTTTACGGGCAATTTTGGAATTATTAATGACGCTGAAACGACAAGGCTACTTTTGGTTTTGGCCGTATTTACACTAGGCTCAATTGTCGGCCTTGTGCTGTTTTCACATTTGCTTGGCTTTGTGCTGAAACACTACAAGCGCCACACACTAGCTTTGATTTTAGGGTTTATTACTGGATCGCTTGGCGTTGTATGGCCTTGGAAAACAACTGTTTTCAAGATAGACTCATTTGGAAATCGCATTTCAGATACTAACGGACACGACATTGTAGTTGCATACCATCGTTACTTGCCAGAATGGACCCCTGATACTTATGCCTGTATTGGGTTTGTTATTCTTGGAATT
Source organism: Flavobacteriaceae bacterium (assembly GCA_023254815.1). Lineage (GTDB taxonomy): Bacteria > Bacteroidota > Bacteroidia > Flavobacteriales > Flavobacteriaceae > JALRKI01. The sequence goes on along the minus strand of JALRKI010000015.1, from coordinate 4,112 downwards.
GTTATTGTAATTGCATTATCCCTATATGATCTAAAAACATCTGAACATGGCTGAATTTGGACTTATCGGGCGTGACTTGAGTCACTCCTTTTCTGCAGAATTTTTTAATTCAAAATTTGAAAAGGAGAGGCTACAGCATCGGTATAGTAATTTTGATTTGCGCAATTTGAACAATATCAGAGAAATCATCCAAAGTGAACGACTGACAGGAATGAATGTCACAATACCTTATAAAACTGAAATTATGGGTCATCTGGATCGATTGGATCCTGCCGCGGTGGCTATTGGAGCGGTCAATACTGTTAAATCCACTCCCACAGGACTGGAAGGTTATAATACCGACGCTTTTGGTTTTGAAAAAAGTTTGAAAAAACACTTATTACCCAGTCATAATAAAGCCTTAGTTCTAGGAACCGGAGGAGCATCAAAAGCGGTTTGCTTTGTTTTAAAATCAATGAGCATCGATTTTACATCTGTTTCCAGAAACCCAAAAAAAAATCAGTTTTCCTATGCCCAACTTGACACTGAAACCATGGGTTGCCATCCTCTTATTATCAATTGCACTCCAGTGGGTACATTTCCCAAAGAAGAATATTTTCCTAACATTCCATACGAAGGAATTGGTCAAGGCCATTTGCTGTTTGACCTTGTTTACAACCCTGCTGAAACAGAATTTTTAAAACGCGGAAAACAATTTGGCGCCCAGGTGGTGAATGGATTAGATATGCTAATTTTTCAAGCTGAAAAAGCTTGGGATATTTGGATGGACTAAAAACAAAGAGACTTAGGGAATTTACTTGTTTGGTTATTATTAGCATAGTCGTATATTTGAAGAATCACCACTACGAACCTTAACATTGCAACAGATGTCAGACGATCAAAATCAAAACAACCAGTCATTAGAAGATTCAGAAAATACTGAGTCCACCCCTCAAGATTCTGAGGATAGTGTGACTGATGAATTTCCAACGGCAAGAACATTGGTCGAGGAATCCGGTTCCGACCAAACTAGTTCAGCCGAACCAGTATTGGATCACTCGGAGGATATGGATTTTCAGAAAGCCAAAGAAATTGACAATAATTCGTTAAAAAATGATGCCTCGACTGACGAGAGCGTAGTGAAAGAATCTCTTGCCGAAGTAAGTCACGAAGGTTCAACATTGGCAGCTGAGCAAGAGACACACGATACTTCAGCAGCCGCGGTATCCTATAATTTCGAGCAAATGACAATGGCGGAATTGGTCAGTGCGTTAGAATCCATTCTGTCTGAAGACTCTCTCAGAAACATGAGAGACAAAGTAGATGACATCAAAAAAGCATTTGAGTCCAAATATAATGAAGCCAAAAATGCAGCAGAGGCAGCTCATGATAATGACACGGACGATCCTCTTGCCACATTTTACTTCCAAAGTGATGAGAAAAAAGCCTTCGACAAACTGTTCAAAAGCTATCAGCAAAAAAGAAAAGCGTCTCGGAAAGAACTTGAAGAGAAACTGCAAGAAAATCTAAAAATACGTCTTAATATTATTGAAGAAATCAAAGGACTTTTTGAATCATCTGAGGAAATGGCAGAGATTTACAAAGTGTTCAAAGATCTGCAAAGACAGTGGCGCAATACAGGAGCGGTTCCCCGGATAGAAAGCAACAATTTGTGGCAAACCTACTACCACCATGTAGATAATTTTTACACCTTTTTACACCTGAACAGAGAATTTAGGGAACTTGACTTCAAACACAATTTGGAGCAAAAGCTTAAAATTATTGAGATTGCCGAAAAGTTAGCTCAAAAACCATATTCCAACAAAGTGTTTAGAGAACTTCAGACCTTGCACAAGATGTGGAAAGAAGAATTGGGACCTGTCCACAGGGAGCAAAATGAAGAGATTTGGAAAAAATTTCAAGATGCTACTAAAATTATTCACGATAAGCGTCAAAACTACAATGCTTCCTTAGATGAAAATTATTTAAAAAATTTGGTCCGCAAGCAGGAAATTATAGCTGAAATCAATGAGTTAGCCAATCAGCCCCACACAACTCACAGAGAGTTTCAACAAGCCAGTAACAGCGTACAAAAACTTCGCGAAAAATATTTTGAGGTTGGAAAAGTTCCAACCAAGGATAGAAACCAAGTATGGGAGGCGTTTAAAGAAGCCACAAGAGTGTTTAACAGAAACAAAAATCGCTACTTCAAAAGTCAGAAAAATGCTCAGCTGGACAATTTGAAAAAGAAAAAAGAACTCATAGCCATTGCAGAGGAGAACATGAACAGTAATGACTTTCAAACCTCCACGCCAATAATGAAACGCATTCAGTTGGAGTGGAAGTCAATTGGCCAAGTCCCAAGAAAAGACAGCGACAGAATCTGGAAGCAATTTAAGAGTGCGTGTAACACCTATTTTGAGAACTTGAAAAAAGATCAGAGTGGCGATACACAGCAAGCGATTGACGCATTGAATCGCAAGACCGAATATTTAAAAACCCTCAAAGAAAAAGAGATACCATCCGACCAGAAAGACGCTCTAGAGATGATCAAAAGCATGACATCGGAGTGGAATGCTTTAGGAAATGTTCCTAGAGGTTCAAAAGAGGTTGAGGTCAAATTCAAGAAACATATAGAAGGTCTTATTAAGAAATTGGGGCTATCAAAAGAAGCCCTTAAAAACCAACTTTATGAAAATAAATTGCGCGACATATTAGCCTCTGAAGACTCTCGCTCTTTAGAATATGAGCACATTCAATTGCGTAAAAAAATTGATGAAATTTCAGGGGAAATACGTCAATTGGAGAATAATTTACAGTTTTTTAGTAATGTGGATTCTAGTAATCCAATGGTGAAAGATGTTCATAAAAACATCGACAAAAAACGAGTTGAATTAGATGAACTTCAAGTTAAAATGAATGCTGTCAAAAGAATGATTAGAGAGGAAGACTAGTTCATTTTAGCCATTTGCCAATAATATTCCATTTCTTCTAAAGTTAATTCTGATAGGGATCTTCCCTCTGTTTTCATTTTACATTCGATAAACAGAAACCTTTTCATGAATTTCTTATTGGACTTTTCTAAAGCATTTTCTGGATTGATATTCAAAAATCGAGCGTAATTGATCATAGTAAACATCGCATCGCCAAACTCCTCTTCCATGAGTTGTTTGTTTCCCGATTGCACTTCCCTGTCAAACTCCTGCAACTCCTCGTCTAATTTTGCTTTGACTTCTTCAACCGTGCTCCAATCGAAACCGACGCCAGAGACCTTTTCTTGTATTCTACTAGCTTTTACCAAAGCAGGTAGGCTTTTTGGAACGCCTTCTAAAACGCTATTTTTGCCCTCTTTAAGTTTCAATTTTTCCCAATTCTGTTTAACTGCAGTTTCATCCACAGCAACAAAATCTCCGTAGATGTGTGGATGTCGTTCGACCAACTTATCAGAAATAGAATCTGCTACTGATCCTATGTCAAAATCTCCAGTCTCACTGCCAATTTTCGCATAGAAGACCATGTGTAAAAGAAGGTCTCCAAGCTCCTTCTTAATTTCATCCATGTTGCCATCTAGAATAGCATCGCCCAATTCATAGACCTCCTCAATAGTCAAATGTCTGAGAGATTCTAAGGTTTGTTTTTTATCCCAAGGACACTTGGCACGCAAATCATCCATGATGTCTAACAGGCGATTTATGGATTGTAATTGATTTTGTCTCGTATTCAAATTTTTAGTTTTCAATGGTTGAGTAATGATTTTTTAGCCAAACGATATTCTTCCAAAATGTCTTGTACAATTTCGGATACGGTTTTGATGTCGTTGATTTGTCCAGCTACTTGACCTATTTCCAACTCACCTTCGACCAAATCTCCTTCGAACATACCGCGTTTGGCTCGAGCACGTCCCAGCAAGGATTTCAAGTCTTCTACAGACCCGCCCTTTCGATAAAGATCTTGTACGTCGTCAAAAAACTTGTTCTTCAATAGTCTTACAGGAGCTAATTCCTTTAAAGTAAGTAATGTATCTCCTTCTTTAGCCTGTACCACCATTCGCTTGAAATTCTCATGAGCTGACGACTCAACGCTAGCCACAAAACGAGAACCGATCTGCACACCCTGAGCTCCTAAAGCTTCCA